>NZ_JBNHER010000183.1:24578-69348 GCF_050015975.1 Dapis purpurea BLCC-M126
ATTTCTGATTTTCTAAAAGCTTACCTCTGAATTTTGTCGGCAAAAACTCCATTGCGATATCCGCAGCAAAAAACAAGTGAGTCAAAATTCCGATTGCGTATGTAGCAATAGAGATGAATCAAATTTTTATTTCTGATTTTCTAAAAGCTTACCTCTGAATTTTGTCGGCAAAAACTCCATTGCTATATCCGCAGCAAAAAACAAGTGAGTCAAAATTCCGATTGCGTATGTGGCAATATAGATGAATTAAATTTTTATTTCTGATTTTCTAAAAGCTTACCTCTGGATTTTCTCGGCAAAAACTCCTATTGCCATATCCGCAATAAAAGAGAAGTGAGTAAAAATTTCTATCTGGACTTTAGAAAAAATAGGTTAAAAATAAGCTCAAAACCTTATACAGTAATATTTTTACCTTGAATTAACTGTTTTCTTGATCTATCTAGGTTTGAGCTATTTTTAGCACTGTGAGTTATTTCCCTTGCTAATACTTGGTTTGAAGCCATTTTCGACGTAAAAAATCTCAAAGTACCGCTATCTATTGAGTAGAATTGTTATTACAAAAGATTGGTGCTTCTGGAGATATATAAACTGTTCAGATACTCCCCTTTATATGGTAACTGAATTTATACCCGGAGATATCTTATCTGATTTTATCAGAACAGAAGTAATGAATATTTTTAGTGCTGTAAGTTTGACAATAAAACTATTAGATACTCTAAAATATTGCCATCAAATAGGGATAGTACATAGAGATATTAAGCCGGATAATATAATCATCAAAAATAACGACATTAGCACTCCAGTATTAATAGACTTTGGAATTTCTTTCAATAAAGTTGATGAGTATGCCACAGATTTAACACCTACATGGCAACAATTAGGAAATAGATTTTTTCAACTTCCAGAACTTGGAGAAAAAGTAGTTTACAAAGAGATCCCAGGTCAGATATTACACAAATTTGTGGCATTTTGTTTTTTACAATAACAGGAAAATTTCTTCTTTATCTTTTAGATTCTGAAAATGGAAATAAACCACATCAGAGAAAAGAAGCTAAACAAAAATCATCAGCTTCACCTAATTTACCTGAGTCTATACTATCTAAGATCAATAGGGTTTTTGATACAGCTTTTGAGATCAAAATAGATTCTCGTTGGCAGTCTATTCCTGCAGTTATGGAAGCTTTGATAGATATTTTAGAATTAGAAAATTCAGAAGGGAATAAAGCTGAAACTTTTTTAGAAAAAATCAAAAATAAACTATCAAGTGACTCTAATATAGAAAAGAAGTTATTTCGCAAATTAGCTGAAAAAGTTATAGAACAGATTACTCAAGCTGTTAGAAGTTTAGTTTACGAAGACCTAGATTCTAATTATTTTTATGTATGTTATAGAGGAGCTACCAAAAGACTTGGAAGAATAGATTGGGCTAATTTAAAATTCTCACAACAAGTTACAGGTATAAGCTGTGAGTTTTCAAACGAAAACTTTTTTCCGGAATTTCAAGGATATGTTACAGGAAATGAGTTTGTATTAGTTTCAAGCATCAAAGGAAAAAAAGTTGAATTATTAAGGACTTCTCTAATTAGAGAACCAGATTTTACTGATTTTGCGGAACGTCTCAGAAAGTTTTATGCTGAAGGTGTAGAAAGCATAATTTCAAATTAATCTAAAAAAGATAATTTAAACCTGGACTTAACTGTTCTACTTGCAGCAAGTCCAGGATTTTTAGCTAGTGAATTAAGTACATTTTTTTAGCTAATAGCTAGTTAGAGCTTGCTGATTACCCTGAAATAATTTACAGATAGAATCTTTAGCCTTTTTGTAGTGACAAGAGTGCTAGCTTTTCAGCTCATGATCTGCAAAAAGTTAGCCTTTTGACTAGATAAAGGGCGGAAAAATCAATGTATGATTATTCTTCCTCCCTCTTCTATAATTCTCCTGACTCCTGACTCCTGACTCCTGACTCCTAATTAACATTAGTCAAACTCTGGAACTTGCCAGTAAATCTGTTAAAGAACAACTCTAAAACTGTCCGTTTACCAACATTAATATTAGAGTTAATTGCCATACCATTCTGCAAACCAATTTCTAAATCATTTTCATTATCCAGAACAAATGTTTGCCGTTCTAAATCAATTGTTGTTTCAAAAGAAAAATAAGGTCTTCCTGCTTCTTGGTCTGGTGGAATAGCATCATCACTAATAGAAATAACCTCTCCAGTTACAGTTCCAAATTCATTAGCAGGTAAAGCTTCAACTTGCACTTCTACAGGTACACATTCCACATCAGTTAAACCTAACTTTTCTCTATTTTCTTTCAACTCCGGACAAACACATTTTTTACCTGTTTCACATTCAATAATTTCCCCATCAGCTAACTCTTGGTCATGATAAGGTTCTAATTTTTTCCGTTTATCATTTAAAGCTTTTAACACCAAAGCAACATCCTTATTCTGAATGTAAACTACTGCCTCCAAACCTTCATCATCATCTAATACTGTCACTAAAGGTTGAGTTTGTTGCGCCTCATAAGAAGCATCTTCACATCTTGTTGGTTGAATATCCCCTGGTTTTAAAACTTCATTAATTACATATTGACAAATAGGGTCTGTCTTTATATCTAGAGAAGATTCTTCTTTAGTTGTAGGTTGTAAATCAAAAATCACCCCAGAAACTGGTGATTTTAAAACTTGATTATCACGAGCTTCTTCTAACTTTTCTATCTGAGCATTAACCTCAGTTAGTCGCTTATTATTTTCTAGTTGTAAGCGAGTAAATTCAGAATCTATTCTGGCAATTTCTCTACCTTTATTTTCGGCAATTCTGGCATAAAGTTCTCTTGCCCAAGCATCTCTTGTATTTTTTAATTGTTCTTTGGTTCTACTAATGGATACATTTAAACGCTGTTGTTCTAATCTAGCACGTTCTACTTCTGCCTGACGCGCTTTAACTTCTCCTTCCCTGGAATTAATATCTGCTTCCCTAGAATTGATTTCACCCTCGCGAGTATTTACTTCTCCTTCAAATGTGTTTATATCTGCTCTCCGAGAATTTACTTCTCCTTCTCTGGCATTAATATCTGCTAACCGGCTGTTAATTTCTCCTAATCTAGTATTTATTTCTGCTGCTCTTGATTGTATCTGGTCTTGTTGTCTTAATATCTCACTTTCCCCTCGGAATACTTCTTGTTCCTGACGTTTTTTTTGTAGTTCAGCGATCGCTCCTTCTTCTACTAAAGGCGATATTTGTCCGAGAATTTCTTCGTTAGAACCTAATACTTTTTCTGATTTACCTAATTGTCCTTTGGCTAGTTCTAATTGTTCTTGAGAATACTTTAATTGTTCCTGAGTATTTTTCAGTTGTTCCCTAGCAAATTTAAGTTGTTTTTCTGTATTATTTAATTGCTCATAAGCATAAGTTAGCTGTTGCTTACTATTGTTTAATTGTTGTCTGGCATATTGTAATTGTTGTCTGGCATATTGCAATTGTGTTTGAGCTACTCTTAGTTGTTCTATTGCTGCTTCTTCCTCTTTTTCTGCTTGTTGAAGTTGTTTTTCTAGCTCTCTAATTTGTAATTCTACAGCACCTACACGAGAATTATATTCAGCCTTGTAATTGATATATAATCCTTGTAAACTTGGGTCAATATTTACAAAACCACCTCTGTTTAAGTACAGTTCATCAATTAAAGTGCGGTACGCTTGATTTTCTGATACTCTAGTTTGTCTTTCTTGAGCAAGTTTTTGTAAGTCTGGAGGTAAAGCTGTAGGAACTTTACCATTTAATACCTCCTTATAAAATTCATTTTCTCTTTTGAGAGTTTCTCTTAACTTAATTGCCGAACCTAAATCTGCACTGGGAGCAGTGGGACTAAAAGTTAATAATGGTTGATTTTTTTCTACGCGATCGCCATTTTCTACATGAAGTCTAACTACATTCCCACTTGTAGGAGCTTGGACATCTATTGAACCATCTTTAAGTTCCAATTGACCTGTTGCAGGTACAGCTTGATCAATCTCGGCAAAGTAAGCCCAGATTATTGCTGAACTGGTCATTAACATAATCATCCAGAGAAATAGCCTAGATAATATAGCTGGTTTCTCTAAAATTACTGGTTGTTCGTTTAGTGATACTGATTTATCTTGCATTTTAAATAATAGGGAATAGGGAAAAATTGATAATTGATAATGGATAATTGATAATTATTTAGTTTGAAGATTCTTGTACTAAATCAAAACTTTTGCATTTCTCTTATCTAAAATAAATAGTACAAAGTTTAGTATTTTAATTCATTATCCATTATCCATTATCCATTATCCATTATTAATTACTGTTGAGCTTCTTGTTGTTGATAGAGACAGAAATAACGTCCTTTTACTGCCATTAATTCGTCATGAGTTCCCTGTTCTACAACCGAACCTTTATCCATCATAATGATAGTATTGGCATTTTTTACTGTTGTTAAACGGTGAGTAATAAAGAAAACTGTTGTATTGCCAAAAGCCTCAGCTAAATTCTCACTAACCTGACGTTCTGAACTATAATCTAAGGCGCTAGTTGCTTCATCTAAAATCAACAATTTAGGGTTTTGTAGAACTGTCCGAGCAATTGCAATTCTTTGCCTTTGCCCCCCTGATAAAGAAGCACCTCTTTCTCCCACCATTGTGTTATATCCACTAGGCAAATTCATAATAAATTCATGGGCAACTGCTATCTTAGCAGCCCGAATAATTTCATCAGTTGTTGCATCTGGATTTGTCAAAGCAATATTATCTTGAACCGTACCATTAAATAGGAGAGTATCCTGTAAAACCACTCCAATTTGACGACGTAAAGAATATAATTCTACCTTTTGAATATCGTATCCATCAACAAAAATTCGACCGGAAAGTGGAGGATATAAACGCTGTAATAATTTCATTAACGTACTTTTTCCCGAACCACTCAAACCCACAATGCCAACAAAATAACCCGCAGGAAATTCCAAATTTATATTTGCTAATTGTAGAGGTCCGCTTTGGGTAAATCGGAAGGAAAGTTCCTCAAATTTGACACTACCATCAATTGGTGGCATATCAATATTATTCCTGTCTTCCTCATCTACTTCCGGTTCAGTATCTAAAACATCTCTTAATCGTTCAATTGACATTCCAACTTCTTGGAAACTCTGCCAAACACTAACAAAACGTAGCAAAGAACCTGTCACATTACCAGCAATAATTCGGAAGGCAATTAATCCCCCTACAGATAACTGACCATCAATAACTAAATAAGCACCAACCCATAAAAGTGCTAATCCTGAAAGTTTATTTAAAAAGGTACTAATAGAACTAGAAGTAGTTTGAGTCAGAACAGTATTAAAACTAGCAGTCATAAACTTGGCATAACGAGATGACCATTCCCAACGAGACCGCAGTTCTAAATTTTGTGCTTTAACGGTTTGTACACCATTTAGTACCTCTACTAGGTATGACTGAGAATCTGCATAACGTTCTGCCTTTTTCCGTAGTAGTCTTCTGACAATCGGAGAGTTAATTAAAATAATTCCCGTAAAGAAAGGTACCCCAGCCAAAGCTACCGCCGTCATTATTGGGTTGAGAGCCAACATCACAGCAATATAAATTACTGAGAATACCGCATCCAAAACCACTGTTAAAGCTGTACCTGTCAGAAAATTCCTAATATTAGCTAATTCTCCAATCCTACCTGTCAGATCGCCCACTCGACGATTATCAAAATAGTTGAGTGGTAGACGGAGTAAGTGGTCAATTACCTCAGAGCTAAGTTTGACATCTATGCGGTTAGTTGTATCTACAAATAAGAAAGTTCGTAGACCTCCTAACAAGGCTTCAAATAAAGCCACCAATAACATCAAGATGCCCAGAACATCCAAAGCCTCAATATTCCGTTGCCCCATAACTTTATCGATGATAATCATCGTCATTAGGGGGTTAACCAAACCAAATATCTGGACAAAAAATGAAGCAATCAACACCTCAATAAATACCGTGCGATGCTCCATCAGGGAAGGAACAAACCACCAAAAACTAAACTGTTCTTTCTGTTCGGTTTTTGGTGCTTGGAGTAGTAAAACTTGTCCTGACTCTCCCCAAATCTCCTGGAACTCACCTGGTTTGAGGCGAGTTAATCCGAATTCTGGGCTACCTAATACTATTTCTTGTTCTGTAATGCTATAAAGTACGGCAAAACTATCCTGCCATTGAATCAGAGCTGGTGCTTTGAGGCGAGGTACTGCTGCTGCTGGCACTTGTGCAAGTTGCCCACTTAATCCCATCATTTGGGTAATTGCTCCACAAGCTTGGAGAGAGACCCTACCTGCTGTACGGATCTGATTATCTAATACGCGCCGAATTACATCCCGACGGAACTTCAGACCAAGATGTTTAGCCAACATTTGGAAGCAAGCCAAAGGAGCTGCTATTTCTCCTTTAGCTCGGAAGATTGGATATTTTTTTGATGGGGTATCTTGAACAACTTTTGGTTCTGGGGGACGTGCCGGTGCTTGAGGCACTATCGACATATCCAAGGCAGCTAACCCAGCTTTTTGCTCACCATTTTCTGTTAATTGAGTTTCTCCAACTTCTGCATTGGTCTGTTGTTCAGGAAATCCTAGTATTCTTGCTCCTCTAGATCCTTCTACCTTTAGAGACTTACCTGCTCCATCCAAAACTACTTGGCTACCAGGGGCAAACTCTCCTACTACCCCACTACTCACCAACCATATTTGTGACCCATTTAGAATAGACCCTAGTTCTTGAGTTTTTGTATCTCCTGGGGGCAGATTTACTACTACAGTATTTGAGACAATATTTTGAGATAGCTGTTTAAGGTTAGCATTAACTTCTGCCCTTCTGGCAAATTCTTGGCTTAGTATTTCATAAACCTCACTTACCGCCGGAGTTTCTAGAAAAGCTTTACCAAATTCTGGTTCCGCTTCTAATATGGCGAAGAAATCTGCTGCTGATAGAGTAACTGCAATTAAGTCTGTTGAGGCAAGTGCTGTTTCACAAGGCATTCCCCGTAGCAACCCTGCCCAACCAAGCATTTCTCCTGGCCCAACTAACTTTAAACTGACATGACGTTGGGAGCGCTGGTCATAACCTAAGATTCTTGCCTGGCCTTGATAGATAATTGCTATCTGGGTCGGCATTTTTTCTCTTTCAAATATTGGTTGTCCAGCACGGTAACCGAGTAGTTGACATTTTCCTGTTAATTGTTTTAGAGCATTTTCAGAAAGCAGATTAAATGGAGGTTTTTCTGCTAGAAATTCTTGAACTTGTACTCTTGATATTGTTGAAGAAGTAGCCATTTAGTTTATGGTTTATGTTATTTCACTCTAGATTGGGAGTTACCTGTTAATTTTCCCATCTAGTTAGATAATTAGTAATTAGATATTTATTTGAACTTATCCTTGAATTTTTACATCTGATACCTCTGAACTTAATGGCTTGAGGGTACCTATTTTTCCTATTTGTTCTCGTATCCAATTTTCTAATAATTCGTCCATTAGAGCGCGACGCATTGAATCATCAAGTTGTGCTGGGATAAATTTTTCTAATCTAATAATTACTGTCCATTCTGTTAATGGACGTGGCGTCCAAATCTGACCTGGTTGACTTACTGATAAAATTTTGCCTATAGAGGGGTGTGGTTGACTTAGCGGGACAGGACCTAATAATCCTCCTGTTCGCCCTTCTGGACCTTCAGAATATTGACGAGCAACTTCCGCAAAAGTTTGCTCTCCTTCTACTATGCGAAAGTATAGTTCGTGAGCTAGGCCGGGATTTTTTGTCCGAATTAGAGAGTATACTACTTGGTCTAAGCTGCTCTTACGGGTGAGAAAATATCTTTCTACTTGATTGCTCCAAGTTTGTTGTTTAAATTTTTCTAGTAATATTGGCCTGGTTGCCATTTCTTCTAGTTGTTCTTGGGTCATATTTTGGCTTTTCAGCCATGCTTGTTTAGTTTCGGGGTTATTTAACTGGTATTGGGTCTCAAATTTTTCTAAGGCCGTCTTTTTTTCCTCTTCTGTGCAAGTCAAGTTAGCTATCGCTTGGTCGATTATTACCCCTCGTAAAAAATGAGGCATTAACTGATAACGTTGTAATAACGATGGTATATCTTGGGCTTGCAATAATTTATCACCGATTTGAAATAATCCTGTCATTTTTTATATCTCCAACTGACTTGCACTATCCTTTTAATTTAGTCTTCTCTTGAAAGTAGTGGCAAATTAACTTATCAATTCATTTTTTGAGTACATGGACTGAGGCAACCCATGAGTTTTAAACACTACTTATCTAAAGACGTTATTATTTTTATTCACTATATCTATCATATAGAAATTATTTAGGTTCCTTTCTTGATATTATTTATACCGAATTTTTATGGTAAAAACAATACAGGTTTATTCAGGAAAGTTCAGTAAATTTTCAATTCAGTTTTGGTAAGGAAAGTTCAGTTTTATTCAGGAAAGTTCAGTTTTATTCAGTGCCGTGTTAAACAAGGTAAGGGTATTCGTAGTTTGATTCCAAAGATGGTGAATTATTTCAACAATCACAATACTTTGAACTCTTGACCATTGTTCTTGTTGGTAAAGAGCACTAACCGCCTGGGGGCACTGCCCAAACAAGTTACTTCTTGAGGACAATGATGTCCTTTTTCTATTCTTCAAGCTACTTGAGTATGGAATTTCCTATCTATTATAGTCTTTCAGCAAAGATCCAAAATCGGTTCTATAGAAGCCATTTGGTATCTATTTAACAAGTTGCAAGTCTAATACCCATTAGGGTTTTATGATTCTGGCAGTCATTTTTCATAATTTTTCGGTTTTCTGAAGCCTGATATTTGTTAGGCTTTTTAAAACGGGTTTCCTGAAGCCTTTGTATTTTAAGAAAAGATACGCTCAGGGGTTCTATAGTTGCTTTAGGTTGTTCCTGATCGCTTGATATTTATCAGTAGTCAAGTCAAATTAATTGTATATTTGGTACTACCCTTAATTAAGTAGGCTAAATTATTCTCAATTTACTTAGTCATATAAAAGTAGATTTTTTACCCTATTCCCTTAAAAAGGTTAAATTAATTTTCCACAGATACTTAGTCTGATTTTTTTTTATAGAATATACAATTTTTACCTTAATGACGTCTTGTAGTTTTGAGTTTTTTCTCTACTAGTAGAAGCTCACTCTTAAGTTATAACGCTCTCAATATAGGTAAAAATATATGCTTATATATCTATAGTTTTACTACTATCTAAGTGATTCTTTTTTTTGCTCTGCTTGTTATCAATATGTTAATCCAAAATATACTTTTGCCATATCATAACATCATCTGACTACTAAATTTTTCATTTAAAAATGCTATAATTGGGTTTAATTTTAACTCCAAATCTCGTTAAATGGTGTAAATACTGCCATCCATTCTGGGGGAAATTTGGGAAGTTACCAAGCCCAAAAACCGATGTTGTATTTATTTGTGAAGTATTGTTTGACACTTGTTTTTTTGAGGAAGGTTTTTACTTCGTTGGTGTTGACTTGAAATAGGTTGATTAGATGTGGGTTTTCTTGGGTAAAGTTTTGATAGGTTATGTTGGAGTTTCTGTGAGGAGTGCTGATAATTTTGTTGATGATATAGCAATGTGTGCTGGCATATTTACACATTATTTTTTGTACACCTTTTCGCTTATTGCACTTTGAACTGGGCCTTGTAAATACCTGAGCGCTCATTACTATAAAGAGAATATTTGTAGTTTCTATTGATCTAAGTGTTGCTCTTACTCCTTCTCCTATTCCTAATTCTCCTTTGACAAAACCTGCAATATTAATTCCTAGTTTTTGAGGGGGAGTTGGAGTTGGTGAAGGTAGAGTTGTATCTGACATTTTTTCTGGCGTTTTGGAAATTTTGTTTTGTTTTGCCTTTCTTCCTTGTTATTTCTGTAAAAACAAAGTTTTGTCTGAGAATTGTTCAAATTTTTGAGGATATTTTTCTATTGCTATGGAGTTTCTTGATTCCGGTTGTAAAATGGAATTTTGTTTGAGAATTGTTCAAATTTTTGACTATATTTTGGGATTTGTCTAGAGTTTGCACCTTCCCTCTTGCTTCCTTCTTCTTCTTTGTTAAAAATTTTGAAATAATCCTGATTTTTCGGAGAGTTTGTCGCAGATTTTCTGCATCGTATTTCAAGAGTTTAACAAAATGCTGGAGAGATTTTTTTGTTTGTTAATAGATGGAGTGATGAGTAAATTAGTGTACAGATTGAGATGAAATTTTTGGGCAATGATTTGGAGAGATTTGACTGTATATATAGATATATATTGAACTTCGTTTAGAGCATAGTACCAGCACTAGTTAGGTTTGGGGTTGTTTGGTGGTAATATTTCTGTGCTGAAGAGGATATTTCAGGAGTAGTTTAATATTTCTTTGATTTCCGCAATGGGATTAACTAAATGTTCTAGGACTTCAAAAGCAGTAACTGATTAATATTTTTGGTTTGGGGTAGCTTTTAAGTTTTGTAGAAAGAGATGTTTACAGTATTTGTCTTGCCAATAAAATTTGTATTTGATGTCGCACATCAATCTGGTAAATAAACCCTATCTCCAGCAAAGTCTAGGAATTTTCCCTCTGAGTTGAAGAGTTTATCGATAATATTTTTTGTGATTTGAGATAATATCATATTTCTCAAGATTAAGCCTTCATCACTAGAGGCGATCGCTTCGGTATAAGCTTCGGTTAACCAGTAGGGATATTCTGTTTGGATAAAGTTCCAGTTTTGACATTGGAAGTAGTCGATTTTGTATTTTTTGTTGAGGATGTAAACTTGAGAAAATTTTAAGGAGATATAGTCACATAGTTTTGCATTTTATCATTTGCTTGGATCTTAGTTTGTTGATAGTTTTAATATGTATAGCAATCAGGAATGAAGTGTGAGAATTTTACTGTTCCCTATTCCCCATTCCCTGCGCCCTAAAAGTCTTCCATCTCTCACAACTTAAATCATATTACTATATATTAGCAAGTCTAAAATGTTTGACTATTTATATATAGATACGATGAGTGCTTTTGCGGAAAGTTATCTCTGACTACCTCGGCTTTTTAATGTTGGCAATTCTCTCAAAAATTGACTATATATTATAGATGTGCCGGGAAAATTTGCCTAATTTTTTGATTTTCAAGAGTAGACTTGATAATTTCTTAGTTCGACTCATATTTTTCTGAGCAAAGGTTTAGTTGCCTCCGATTTTCTCTGACTGTGAGGTATTAATTATGGATGAGTTACTTCGGAACATAGACTGATTTTTACTAAATAACTAACAAATTGCCTTATACATATAATGGATAATGGATTGATAAATTTATTTCACTACCAGGAAAACTTTCAATTAGATCTAATGACTCCAGCTAAATTTTATTTTTCAGAAACTTCTGTTCACCAAGAATTACTCAAATTTATTCCCGCTGATGCTAAGGTTGTTTTAGAGTTAGGTTGTGGTAATGGCACAATTGCTTCTCAATATAAACAAATTAATCCTCATTGTCATTATATTGGTATTGAATCTAATCCAGAGTTAGCTAAAAATGCTACTCCACAAGTAGATAAAATTTTAGTGGGAAATATCCAAGAAAATATTTCTACTTTCAATATCTCTCCAAAAACCGTAGACTGTCTGATTTATGGTTTAAATTTAATGGGTATGTCTAACCCAATTGAAATTTTGAAATACTGTCAAACTTGGTTAAAAAATGATGCTCAAGTCTTGGCAATAATACCAAATGTACAGTATTGGCGCAGAATTATTAATTTGTTGAAAGGTAACTGGGAATTTTCGGAAATAATTCGACATTGGTTTACTCTAGAAAGTCTCAAATCATGTTTTGCTACAGCAGATTTACAAATATATGAAGTACAAACTCGTGGAGAAAAGGGAGAAGAGTTTGAAAAGTTTCTCCAACTTACCCAACCTCTGCTTGATGCTTTGGGTTTAGATGAAAAAAAGTTTGCTACTCAGACAGGTGCTGAATATTTCATTGTACGCGCTATCAACTCTGCTATCCCTCCCCGTAGGTTGTTAATTCAAACTATAATTATGGACTCGAAAGTTTGTGGTACTGTCAGAGTTTTAGAACCTGATAAGTTTAGTGCTACTATTCCTGGGATCAGAACTATTTCTACTGTTAAAACTGCTGACTTGAATGTTGGGTTACCTCAAGAGGAAAAGGTGTTTATTTGGCAACGCACAATTTTAAATTATCCCTCTGACTTCCATAAACTTAAGTCTTTGCTGGAAAAGAATTATCTGATAGTAGCTGAAATTGATGATAATCCTTTACGTCGTCCTGAATATGCGGAAAATAATTATCTTAGTTATCGTGGGTGTCACTGTGTTCAAACTTCTACTGAGTCTCTAGCTAAATTTTTACGCCAATATAACCCAAATGTGGCGGTATTTCAGAATCAGTTGGCCAGAATACTACCTCTATCTGAGCATGGTTTTACCAAAAATAGTTACCTTAGCATATTTTTCGGAGCTGTTAATAGGGAGGCAGACTGGCAAGAAATTATGCCAATAATTAATCAAATTTTGTCAGATTATCAAGATAAAATTAGGGTAAAGGTAATCCATGATAAGTTATTTTTTGAAAGTTTAAATACAGCGAATAAAGAATTTTATCCATTCTGTAGTTATGATAAGTATCTGGAGATTCTTGGAAGTTGTGATATTGGTTTATTACCTCTAAATGACAACCAAACTAATCAAATGAAATCAGACTTAAAGTTTGTCGAATGTGCAGGTTATGAAGTTGCTATGCTTGCTAGTCCAACAGTTTACCAAAATTCAATTGTTGATGGTGAAACAGGTTTAATTTATAATTCTTTGTTAGATTTTGACAGAAAATTTAGACAACTTATAATCGATCAAAATCTCCGAAAAAAAATAGTAACTAACGCTTATGATTTTGTCAAAAATAATCGTTTATTTTGTCAATATTATCGTCAGCGTCGAGATTGGTATCTACAAATGCGAGATGAATTACCACGTTTAAATCAAGAGTTAAAAAATCGTGTTCCAGAACTGTTTTCTTAAGCTAAGGAATAAGGAAGAAAGCTTAAATTTCCTATAGATGAATGTTGAGGTTTACACAAAAGATACCAGTAGAGATGGTACAGCGGTTCCCATTTTTATAAGGTAAACCCAAATGCGGGCTGCATGATTTTCACCATTCACCTTGTACATCATTTGCCCGAAATATACTGTATCATCTTCAACTAGAGCAGAAATCTTTCTAAACTATCTTCTTTCCTGACTTCTAACTCTTAAATTATCCATTATCCATTATTAATTATCCATTATCAAATGCGAATATTATTTACAATTGCTCATTTTTTTAACCCTGAAGGTAGCGGACAACATGGTTCTTTACGAAAAGACCCACAAACACGGCGTATAGCTTTAACTACCTGTTTGACTTCATTGAAAGCTTTATACGGTAAATCTCAATATCTAATTGATATTGGTAAACATAAGGCTATTCCTGCCAATCAAGATAACAGTTATGATCTTGATATTATTGTTTGTACAACTAAAGGTTTTCACCTATTATCTCAGATTCCTTTGTCTTCAGATTTTCTGATGCACCATAATACTAATGTGGAACCTATGCTATTAGGATTTGAATGTCAAGCGGTACTGAAATCATGTCTAGGAAAGTATGATTATTATTGTTATTTAGAAGATGATTTAGTTCTACACGACCCTTGGTTTTTTGTCAAATTGAAATGGTTTAATCACCATACAGGAAATGGTAATTTACTTCAACCTAATCGTTATGAAATTTCACCTTTGGGGGCTGTGCCAAAAGCTTATGTAGATGGAAATTTAAAACCAGAAATAACAGCTAAATTTCAAAATATCCGGGAGAAACCTCAGCTTAAGGGAAAAATTATGGAAAAGTTGATTACTTTTAATAGAACTCTTAACCCCCATTCTGGTTGTTATTTTTTGAATGCTGAACAAATGGCAGAATGGGCTAGTAAACCTTATTTTTTGGATAGAGATACAAGTTTTATTGGTCCTTTAGAAAGTGCTGCGACTCTGGGAGTTATGCAGACTTTTAGAGTTTATAAACCTGCTGCTGATTATGCTAGTTTCTTGGAAATTCAGCATTTTGGTACTATGTTTTTAAGTTTAATTGGTAATCAAATATCAGTGTTGGAAAGACAAGTTAAGAGTAAGGAAGAAAATTAGACTAAAGCTAAAAATCAAGTCAAAGAATAAATAAAAAGAGAAACTAATTAGGATATTTAAAAAATGAAAGAGTTTCAGTAAATTTATCCAATGCCGCTATTCTCAGTCGGCCAGCTTCGCTCTAGTGCAGGATGACGGAAATAAGTGACCAGTAACAAAATACTCAAAGCCTTACCAATCAAAACTTCTGACTGTCTTGAGTGTGTCTTACATTCTGAGGGGACCTCAGAATTACACACTCGCTTCTGAATTCTGAATTCTGACTTCCGCGTAGCGGTACTAGCCGTAATTAGTCTAAACTCCAGTTATTCAACAAACCCTATATTACAGCACTATGCATTAAGGTTAAGAGATTTCTAAATCCTGTTTGCGCAGCATTCCGTAGGAAAACCTTTTCACAATCTGCTATTCCCTATTCCCTAGCGCGTAGCGCTATAAGAAAAAAAAAGAGGAGTGATTAAAAATGAATCACAACCTCATATTGTTTTTTAATACATAGTATTAGATGATTAAAATGTCGCTTTGAAGGAGATTTGGAGTACCGTTGAGGCGAGCAATAGTAATAACATCACTTAGATCCTCTGGACCAGCACTACCACTAGGATCGTACTTTAATAGACCTGAACCAACTAGAGTTGGGCTTTCTCCGTCTGGTACTTCAGCACTAGGATCGGCTACTGGGTTACGCTCGTAGATAATTAAAGGAGTTGTACCCAGACCACCAGCACCATTTTCATAGTTGTTGCCAGGATCAATAGAAACAAAATCAGCACTAGCAATAACTGAACCTTCGCTCGAGTTAGCTAAATTAAATCCATCATCAAGAATTAGTATTCGGTCGTCAGCAGGATCGAAATCTGTGATAACACTATTTTCAGTGACATCCATCTCAACAGCAAAATAAGCAAAACTATCGTTTCCTTCACCACCAATTAATGAGTCGCCCGTACCATTTAGACCTGCTGCGATATAGTCGTCACCAGCACCACCGACAATAGTATCGGTACCACCACGGCCAAATATAACGTCATCCCCTGCACCAGCAACAATACTATCGTTTCCTGTTTCATCTGTCCCACCACCAACAATGGAGTCATCACCTGCTCCAGTAACTAGGGTGTCATCTGCATCACCACCACTTAAGGTGTTACTACCTTGAGTATCTTCTATAAGGAAGGTTGCTGTACCTCCACCCTGAGCTGCTATGATAGTATCATTACCCTGTGTGTTACCTATTAACTCATCGCTAGTTCCACCAAACTGGATAAAGTCGTTACCTGTACCACCATCGAAGAAGTTCGATACACCGGGGCTTGAACTACCCAACAGTCTGTCGTTACCCGCACCACCAATCAGAGTGACTTCAATAGCAGCACCACCGGAGGCATCGGTACTGATGCCTGTAGCATCAATAGTGTCGTTGCCAAGACCCCCATCAACGCGGTTAAAGATACCACTCAGGCTATCATTGCCCAAACCACCAATCATGGTATCTGTAATAAAGCCTGATTGTATAGTATCGTTACCTTCTCCTCCATCTAGTCTGTTTTGACCAGAAAAACCTGCAGTCTCAACAGCTACACCATTAGGGCTAAATTTACCTTCGTTTTCTTCAAGCAAGCCTGTAACAATTAAGTCATCACCTTCACCACCACTCAAAGTATCCCTTGCAGCTTGACCATGAAGGGTATCGTTGCCATCTCCACCATCTAAATAATTTCTACCATCACCAAATTCCCCTACTGCCCCTTGAATCAGATCGTTACCTGCACCACCTAGGAGAGTAGACCTTAGTATTGGAACTAAAACCGTAGCCTCAGAATCAACAGGAGTACCTGTCGTTTCCTGATTCAAGCTAATAACTGTATCATTACCGCTATCTCCACTTACACGGACTTGGTTACCTAAAGAATATAATGTATCATCATCTTTACCACCATATATAGTATCGCGATCGCCAAAACCAACAACTAAATCTGCGTCTCGGTTTGCAGATATAAAGTTATCATTTTGACCTGTATCACCCGTAAATGTGGGTAATGTATCGAAGTCTAGGGTACTTACTACTTCCGGACTAAAGGTACTGATAGTATCAGATCCCCTACCACCATAGAGGCTATCTCTTGCACCTACAAGTAAGATATCATTACCTTGATTGGCAGAGTACCAGTTATCTCCAATCAAACCTCGGAGAAAGTCATCTCCAGCACCCCCATAAAGGCTAGTTCGGGAAACAGCTACTAAGGTATCATTACCTGCATCTCCAAATCCAAAACCTGCTGCAGCTTGGAATTCTAAGGAATCATCTCCATCCCCACCTTCGAGAGTGTCAGCTTGACCAGAATTATCAAGACCAGATGGACCTCTAGATACTAAAGTATCGTTTCCATCTCCACCTCGAACTAGACTACCTCCTAGGGTAGAAGTCAATATTAGGTCATCTCCACCAAGAGCATTAATTGTATCAGGGCTCGGATTTCCTTGTTCATCCTGATCGTAACGATCATCTTGGTCAGTTAGTGTTACCATACCGTTTCACTCCTCTACATCTATAAATTTATGGTCAATTGTTCTATTTGGTTATACTACTCAGAACACCAGTAATTTTATATTCGGCTGTAGTTTAACCTGTTTATCTAGAATAAGTCTAGCCTTTTAACTACAAAAATTATCAGCCCAAAATGGGCCTAATTATGTGCCTGTGAGTTTACCATTATTGACTTTGAAGTACAACTTGGTGTTGATTCTCAGGCAAAACATTTTTAATGATTGATTATAGTATGAACATTATCGGAGGACGGGTTTAATTAATTTTAGGTTCCCAGATATAATGGTCAATTTTCAGGTATCTAGAATTTTGAGAAGGTTAGAGATGTTTTTTTCTCCATACCTACAGTAGCTGGTAGACTACGATTAGCAATTTGATTAATTAGTTCCAAATGTTTTTCTAATAAGTCTGAAAGTTGGTATCTTTCTAAAACAGTTCGGCGTGCTTTTTCTCGTATTTCTGCCATGCGAGTTGGATGGTCTAAGACTTCATCAACACGGTCAGCTATTTGCTTGGGAGAGAAGAAGTCTACTAATAGGCCATTTTCTCCATCTTGAATAACTTCCCTAACTGGTGCTGTGTCTGAACCGACAATTAAGCAACCAGTGGATAGGGATTCAATCATTGACCATGACAGCACGAAAGGTCTGGTTAGGTAAATGTGAACATCTGATGCTTGAATGACTTTCAAATATAGTCCATAGGGCAATGACCCAACAAAATGAACTCTTGATAAGTCCAAGGGGATTTTTTCTAGCATCTCTTGTTTGTAAGTTTTACCATTAGGTAAAGATTTACCATAGCAAACTCTTTCGGAACCGACTACTACTACATGACAATTGGGCCTCCTTTCTTGAATATAGGCGATCGCTTCGATAAATTCTGGAAAACCGCGATATGGTTCCATTCCCCTTGCTACATATGTAACGAGTTCATCTACTCCAGACAAGTCTAGATTGGGCAGTACGAGTTTTGCCCCAGGATTTGGTTTGAAATATTCGGTATCTACTCCATCATGAAGTACGGATAGTTTGCTTTGAAGTTCTTTGGGAAATTGAGAACGTTGCCAATATGTGGGAGATAATCCCCAATCACAAGAGTACAAGTCTATTAATATGGGGGCATTTTTAACCCTTATTCTGGCCATATCATCTACTGTCAGAGGTTCTGCGGGGTCAAAATCTGCATCAGACCCCTGAGAATGATAGAACCATTCAAAGTAGCAAAGAAGGGGAGTATCTGGAAATGCTTCTTTGACAAATAAGGTCGGTCCCCAACCAGAATGACCGCAAATTACGTCTGGCACAAATCCTTGGGATTTTAGTTGGTCTGCCATTCTAAATACTGCTTGTCCATAAATTACTGCACTTTCTAAGGGGCGAACATAATGGTGGGTTTCTGGGCGGGGTTCACGACTGGGGTTAAATAGTGCTTTATAAACTCCAGGTATTTTCCATTCTGGCCGTTCGTTTTTTGTACCGAAGACAACTTTATTTTCTGGGTTAGCTCCTAGAGCAGTAATAATATGACGATATTGTGCTGGAAAATTCGGGTGCAGAAATAAGGCTTTCATAAGTTTGGTGATTGTAGTTTAATACTAATTAGGGTTTGCTGAAAAAGTCTTATGAGTGAAGGTAAGAGTCAGGTAGGGGAGCCGTCGGATTGGCTACGTAAAGGAGAAAAGGGAATTATAAATAAGGTAGAAGTAATAAATTGTTCCTTGATTTTTCCGCCCTTGTTTGCTTAAAATAATTAGTCTTTTACCTCAAGCGACCGAAAAGCTTACACTTTTTTAGCTTCAAAAAAGCACTTACCTTTATTTGTAAATACTTTAGAGAGTTAATCAGCAAGCCCTAATTATTAATTGTTAATTATTAATTATTAATTATTCTGAGGTGCTTGGCAAATCCACACACAATCTCTGGGAACTGAGTTAGTATCTTTATGAATAATTTGGTAATTAAGATGGGAGAGAAATTTTTCCATTATTGTGTCGGTCATTACTGAGTGGGCGGTGCCACTTCGTTTACCCATCAGATTTTTATCCCAATCTTTGAGAAATCTTTGCCAACCTAGATCGCTGAGAGTATTTGTATGGTGAAATATGCAAAGTTTTTGCCCTTTTAGTTTTGCCGGAATTTTAGTTAAGTAATTGAAAATATCTCTGGGTTCTAAATGCACCATTGTGTCGTAGCAAAAGCAAATATCTGCGACTTGAGACTCTATTTTATTTAATGTTATTCCGTCAAGTTTTACATATTTTATTCTATCTTCACCTAGTCTATTTTTAGTGGCATTTAACATGGAATTGGAAATATCAGCACATATTAATTTTTGGCAATATTTAAGTAACAATGCTGCGGTTCTTCCCCCACCAATTCCTATTTCTAATACTGTATCTTTTGGTTTGACATAAGGTACGATGAATTTTTCTTCTATTAATTTTTCATACTCTGCTAATGAGTGTGTGGCTCCGGCTGCTTTACCTATCCATTCATCTCCTATGTGAATTAATTCTGGGTAATTTTCTTGCCATTTTTTCGCATATTCTTCCCAGGCTTTTTCGTAATCAATAGTCATAGTATATATCTATATTTTGTAAGTTTGTTATTTGTAATAATTCCGCCTTCAGCTATCAGCTAATAGGTATCAGCCATTTTTTTTGTGTAATGAAAGCTTTATTAATTGAGTTATAATTAAAATACTACTACAAAAGTTGTATTTTTTGACTTTAAAATATATTTTAATTGAAACTCCTTTTTCAAGGATGGAGTATTATTGCTAATAACTGAATGCTTCTAAGTTAATACCAATTTGATAAATGTTTGCTACAAATAACTAGGGTGATTTTTAGGAGTCAGGAGTCAGGAGTCAGGAGTCGCATGGGAATGGCTTCAATACCATTTTTTATGCCGTAAATCATCCTTTTTGTCAAAAATATATCTCCTGTAAAATATTTTTATTTCCCTTACTATTCGTAACATTCTTTTTTCAAAATGGTATAACATAGCAATTATCATACTCATAAGGTACAAAGTTATAGGTTTTAGGGAACTGTAGACAAGAAACAGAAAATCATAAAAGTTAAGTTAACCTCATAAATTTGAGAAAAACAATATTATAAGTTGAACCCTATACATAAAAATTCAGTGTTTTAAGCTTATGAATCTTACTTTTAAATTGATGAATTTTAACTATCAGATGTGCGTCTTACATTCTGTTTGCGACGCGTTTCCGCAGGAAATGGAAACTTCATAATTACTCACTTAATGCATGAATTCCATGAAACGGTATTATTTGACTTATGACTACTTCCTACTGAATTAAGAAGCAATAAAATCTTAAATTTCCTTTTTTTATCCCTTTTAAAAGGGATACTTAGGGTTTGCCGATTAATTTTCAAAGCTTTTATAGATAAAGGCTTGAGTATTGTTTTTTCATCAAAAGTGCTAGCTTTTCGGTCGCTCAAGTTCAAAAAATTAGCATTTTCAGCAAACAAGGGAAGAAAAATCAAATGGCAATTCTTTATTCTAAGTCCTCTATAATTCCCATTTATTCTAATAGCATTGTGAAAAAAGAATGTTACGAATAATAAGGACGATAAAAAGACCTTACAGTAGATGTCTCTTTGATAAAAAAGATAATTTCTGATCTAAAAAATAGTATCGAAGCCATTCCCATGCGACTCCTGACTCCTAAAAAATACCCTAGCTATTTGTAGCAAAAATTTATTGATTTTGTATAACTCCTGACTCCTACCCCTACTCTAAAGACTTTTTCAGCAAACTCAAGATTTTAGTTATTGATTATTAACTAATCTAAGTAATTTATTACCTTTAAAAATTGTTGATAAGCTAGCTCAATACTTAGAAATTAATTTTCATATATTCAAATAATTTTTGATTGTATGGTTGAAAATATTCTACTAATTCTTGATATATTTCTTCGCTTGGTTGTGAGTAACTTCCAGAATTATATTGAAGATATTGTTCTGAATAATATGCAGGTAGTTCTAAAAATTGAAATACTTTGTTCATAGTTTCTTGAGGATGACTAAATAAGTCTTCACTTTTGAGGATGAGAAATTGTTCCTTGGGAAAAATGCTCATCCAATTTTGGATTTGTTGGATATATATTCCCCTTGCTTTATATGTATAATGTTGATGATTAAAACTATAATATGTTCCTGTTTGAACAATTTTTTCTACCTCTTCTTCTAAGCGAGCATCTTCGGCAGCGATCGCTTCTTGTAAACTCAAAGATTCATATCCTAATCTTACTTCATGGTAGTAATGAGAAATAGTTCTTTCTACTGGATTTCTCAAAAGAATAATTAGTTTCATCTTAGGATATTTCTCAAAAACTCTTTGAGCTACTAGAGGATGAAATAAATAGTAAGGACTTGATTCTCCTGTAATCATTCCTGGTTCGAATTCAGGAAATTGTGATCGATACCATTTTAAATCTTTGTCAAAATTCAAGTCAAAATAATGAATCTCATGTTTTAAGGATGGAGAAATTAAAGGATGTTGAATTAAATAGTTATATAAGGAGTTAGTACCACATTTCTGGGCTCCAATTATTAAAAAATGCGGTTGATTGTTGCTGATTTTTATATTTCTATAATTGTGAGATTTTTTATTAAATTTGATGCCAATATATTCATTTAATTTTTGGTCATAAGGTTGGAAGTATTCAATCAAATCATGATATGTTTCTGAGTCAATATTAATTGTTTTTTCCTGCTCAACATCGGGAAAATTATCTATAGATTGTGGTGGTAAATTTAGAAAATCAAATACTTTATTCATAGTTACTTGAGGATGCTCTAATAATTCTTCAGTTTTCAGAATTAAAAGTTGTTCTCTGGGGAAAAATTTTATCCAATTTTCAAGTTGCTCAATATATCTACCACGAGATACATAAGTAAAGTGTTGATGGTTAAAACTACAATAGGTTTCTGTCTCTATAATTTTCTCTACTTCACCTTCTAGGCGATGAGATTCTTGAGCGATCGCCTCTTTCAAACTCAAAGATTCATGCCCTAATTTAATTTCATGTTGATAGTGTTGAATTGCTCTATCTATAGGATTTCTAAGTATAACAATTAACTTGATATGAGGATATAAATTGTAAACTCTTTCAGGAACAAGAGGATGAAATAAATAGTAAGGACTTGATTCTCCTGTAATTAAATTACTATTTTTTGTAGTTTGAAATTGAGCTTGATACCAATTTACTCCTCGATCAAAATTCAAGTCAAAAAAGTGTAATGATGGTTGTTTAGGAGCTACTACTTGAGGATGCTGAAAAAGATACTTATGTAAATAATTTACCCCACATTTCTGGGCTCCAATTATTAAAAAATCAGGTTTTTGAGGCAGGTGTACAAAATTTTTATGTCGGAGAATAGATACACAAAAATCACTTTTTAATCCTCCTGGAATTTCCATGAGAATTTCTTCAATTTCCAACAATAGTCTAATTATTGTTTCTCCTTTAGGGTCTCCTGGAGAAAATTGATTACTGTCTAATAGTTGGTATAATTCGTGAATTAATCCTCCCCCATATTCATTTAAAACTTCTATATGAAAATAATATTTAATGAAGGATAATATAAGTTTTGAACGTACTGCTTCTGAGGGGTCTACTGCAAATACATCTTCAATAGTTGGGCTTTTATATTCTGAAATTTTTACAGATTTAAGACTATCATCAAAGCAATTATATATACGATTAATTAAATCTAATTGAGGCTTTTCATAAATATTGTAGCAATCACCAACATACTCATTTAATATTACATATCCTTGTGGTTTTAGATGATTTCTTATCGTTGATAAACAATGTTCCAATTCTTTAACATGATGTAAAGAACCAAGACACATTATCAAGTCATATTTTTGATTCTCTTTAATCGTAAAAGTATTAAAATCATCTTGATAGAAATTAATTTTAACTCCAGCTTTTTCAGCATCTCTTCTAGCAATTTCTAAAGCTGATTCAGAAAAATCAAAAGCATCAATTTTCTTACAAAAGCCTAACTGAGCCATAAGTATTTCATGATTACCAACCCCACAACCTATAGATAATAAACTATCAAATTTTCTGCCAGCAAAGAAGTCTTCTATTAACCAAGCAAGCCAATATTTTTCTGTTTTACCACCAGATATTCTTTTATTAATAGCTTTTTCAATAATTAAATTAGATATCCATCTATTACTACTGACTAAAGCTGCTTTTGGATTACCTTCCCAATATTTTTGTGCTTGAGTTTGATTATCTAAACTTTTTTCTGACATAATTTTTTCTATTTAGGGAGTAGAGAGTAGGGAATAGGGAATAGGGAATAGGGAATAGGAAGTAGTTAGGAGAAATGGAAATTATAGATTGAGTAGGAGGAATAACTATCTCTTAATTTTTCGGCTCTTATTTGCTCAATAAGTATGAATAAGTATTATTTTTTGTAGCTTTATTGTAAATATTTAGTATTAGCTATTAGCTAAGTAGAGGAAGCTCAAAAAAAGACTATGAATAAGTATTATTTTTTGTAGCTTTATTATAAATATTTAGTATTAGCTATTAGCTAAGTAGAGGAAGCTCAAAAAAAGACGTTGCATATTTAGCCATAAAACACCTGAAGCAACTGAGATAACTGAGTTTGTAGCTAATTTACAATTTGATACATAACGGACAAAATTTACCACGCTCTACTTAGGAGATTTCCTCACATTCAATTCAGTTACGGTTTTAACCAGAGGCAATTATCCATTATTAATTATTAATTATTAATTATCCATTAATGACGTTTTTTTTCCTGCAAAAAATACCCCTGCTGCTAAAATTTCTCTGCCTTTTTCTCCCAATGCTATATCTAAATTATCGCCTTCTTGTACTAAAAAAGCGTGCCAATCTTCTAAACGGTCTTGCCATTCTTTTTCTTGAAGATAAGGCCAGATAGTTTGAATTAACATCATCATACTATAAGATGGATAATGATGAGGAAGAATACCACTGTTGATTTCTTCAAAGTCTGACAAAATTTCCCGTAAACCATGAATTGTCATATTAAAATAATGACTAGGGTCAGCATGAAGTGGTTGTAAAAAAGCAGTATCGATAAAGATTAAACCACCTGGTTTTAAAATGCGATAAAGTTCTTTCGCCGTGATAAATGGATTTGGTAAATGTTCAAAAACAGCATGACTAATTATCCCATCAAAGCAATTATCAATAAATGGTAATTTTAATGTTGAACAAACTATATCTGTATATTGATATTGCTGTACATCTAAATAACAAATATTTGGCTGGAGATATTCTTTTTGAGTATTACCTGCGCCAAAATCTAAAACTATTCCATTTTCCCCAATTTGATTTAATACTTTTAAAATTCCTTCTGAATAAGGATGGGTGGTTTCTGTTTCTGTCAGTTTAATAAATGGTAATTCTCCTAGTTGTAAAATATGAGGAGTATTTCCTCTAATCCATACAGGACAATTTTCTGCATTACATGGTTTAGGTTTTTGACCGCATTCTGGGCAAATCAAGATTTTTTCTAGGTTAATTTTTTTTTGTCTTGTGGAAATTTTAGAGGGTTTACCAATAACTTTGAATTTATTTTTAAATAATAATCTTTTTTCTTCTCCATCAATAAATATTTCTATTTTTATATTTGTCTCTGGTTGAATATTTTCTGGTAGTAAAATTTCACCCCAAAAACCACTGTGAGTAGCATATTTCTCCTCTGGAAAAGCAGCAGCAACATCTGGTCTATATCCACCATGTAAAAGAGAAGCATAAGGTTGAGAATTTAGATGCAAATTTAGTTTAACATTGCGGTTATTTTCAGAAATATACCAGCCAGAAAATTTGGTTAAGTAATCTATCTCTGTGTTTTTAGGAAAATCTAGATTAAACATTTTAGAGAATAGGGAGTAGGGAGTAGGGAGTAGGGATTAGGTAGTAGGGAATTTGCCAATCTAACATTTCTGCCAAAATATTTAGGGTTTGCTGAAAAAGTCTTTTTTAAGGAGTAGGGGAGTAGGGGAACAGGAAAGTAATTTTTTTTCCCAACAATGTGTCTAAAATAGTAGCTTTTTTAGCATTACATTAAGAGCTGAAAACCAGGTACTTTTCCAGATATAAAAAGGCTAAAACCTTAATATGTAATGACTTTGAAGTTTATTCAGAAAACCCTATTTAATTACATTGAAACCAAAGTCAAAAGTTACATCAAATTAGAATCTATTAGTCAAATTAAACCTACTAATTAATCAGTGTATCCGTGGCATAATCGTGTGTGCTTTACCATCCTCCATGTCTGCTAATTTATCTAAAGAAAAGTATGCTTCTTGAAAAATTTGACCATAAGTTTCAGTCATTTCTGCAAAGGTATTTAATGACTCCAGTACATATTTAGCATTACCTCCTAGTCGCTGACGTAACTCTTCATCTATTAATAAAGATGTTAAAACATTTGCTAATTCTTCAGGGTTGTCTGGAGTATAGAATAAACCGTTAATATTTTGTTTGACTTGTTCAACTATGCCAAAAACTGGAGTAGTAACTATGGGTAAATTATAAGCCATTGCTTCTAATATTACTCTGGGAAAACTCTCGATGCGAGAAGTACAAACAAATATATCTGCTGCTTGATAATATTTTGCTGTCTCTGAAGTTTCTTCTACTATTTCTACTTTTTGCTGAAATTCTTCTGGCAAACTTTTGACAAGTTCGTGTAACTTTAAGCTGTAAAGATTTGGGCGATCGCCTACTATAAAACATTTTATTTTCTGTCTTTCTTCTTCTGACATAAATGATAGAGCTTTTACTAAGTCGTGTTGACCTTTCCTTTCGCAGACAGTACCTAATAATAGAATAACTATTTCATCTTTTTTTATTCCTAAAGCTAACCTTGCTTCTCGTCTAGACCATTTAGCACTAGCTTTTTTTAATAGATCTAAATCTAATCCATTATGAACAACGGTAAAATTGTGATGACTATTTAAAGAGAGATATTTATTTCGAGTAGCATCGGAAACAAAAATTATGCGATAAGGATAACGGAAACATTCTAATGCTCTGGCAGCTATATCGTTTCCGAAACGATTAAAATAAGTTTGCCAAGGTTGACTTTCATGCACATTCCAGACACTGGGAATGTTTAACATTTGAGCGACGTCTACCATAAAAAAGTTTTCTAAAGTATTGATATACATGACGTCAATATCTAGAGATTTTATTTCTTCAGCAAAGGTGGTTAAAGCTGAATCATAAGCATCTCTTTGATAGATATGTTCTAGGGGATTATCTTTAACAATGACTTGAATATTTTGTTGTTGATAAATTTCTCTCAACTCTCCATCATTTACAGAAAATATTATTGGTTCGACAATTCCATCTTTTGCTAACTTTAGGGCGATTTCTAATTGATGAAGTGGAGCGCCAGTTAGGTCTAAAGAATTACTACACATCAATAATTTAATTTTGGGATTAGGAGGGAAAAGGGAACAGCGGTGGGACCCCGCGTCGGCGACAGACGCAAGGGAATGCGCACCAAGAGAGGAAACAGGGAACAGGCAGTTAATTGCTTGAGTATTTAATTCTGAATCTTTCTGAGAATTATCAACTTTTACCTGAGCATTTAATTCTGATTCTTTCTGGGAATTATCGACTTTTGCTTGAGCATTTAATTCTGATTCATTTGGAGAATTTGCCTCTAGTTTCTGAGTATTTAATTCTAAATCTTTCTGAGAATTATCTGACTTAATAGAAACTTCCTCCTTCCTTCCTTCTTCCTTCTTCCTTCTTCCTTCTTCCTTCATAAAAAATTTTCTTGCTTGAATTTCAAACAACTCACTTTCTAGAGAAAAATGAGGACTATAAAATCCATCTATCATCCGAGAATATTTCCGACGATAATTTGCCTCTTCTTGAGGGTTATCAGAATAACCCCGACTTGTTCCTTCCTTATGAATTAACTCAGCATCCGGACAATAAACCGAACGATAACCTTTTTCTAAAAGTTGATAACCATAGTCCGCATCATTATAAGCAACAGCAAAATTTTCCTCATCAAAACCACCTAATTCTAAAAATAATTTGCGGGAAGTTAACATACAAGCTGCCGTTACTGCCGAATAATTTCTTGAGACAAATGCTTGGGAAAGATAACCTCTATTTTCACTATGTAATAATTTAAAAGCATGACCTGCTAAACCATGATGTAAACCATGAATAACACCTGCGTGTTGAACTCTTTGATCGGGATAAATTAACTTAGCACCCACCGCACCGACTCCAGGAATTTTTGCATAACCCATCATTTGACTTAACCAGTGGGGAGAAATAATTTCCGTGTCATTATTTAGAAAGAGAATATATTCAGTTTTTGCCTGTTTGACGGCACGGTTGTTTATGGCAGCAAAGTTAAATTTTCCATCAGTATTAGCAATAGGAATAACAGATATATTTGCCTCACCAAAATATAAATCTTTCAAACTTGCCAAATATTCTAAACTCTCTGGTTCATCACTTTCATTATCAATCACAAACACCTGATAATTTTGATAAGTTGTCTTGCGCAAAGACTCAATACAAGCTTTCAATAACTTGGCTTGATTTTTGGTTGGAATAATAATAGTTACCGAGTCACCCTGGTCAGGAAAACTCGGTTTAAAAATTCCTAACTTTTCTCGTAATGCCCAATCTGGTTGATAAATATTTCCTGCGATACCTCGACGAATTAAACTTTCTTGAACTGCTTTTTGACCTGCTAGAAAACTTTTCGGTTTTTCTCCTCCAGAAATAGCAGTTGAACCAGGAGAAGTTCGCCAATGATATAACACTAAAGGTAAATGTCCGACTTGACGAGAAATTTCCGTTGCTCTTAAAGCAAAGTCATAATCTTGAGAACCTTCAAAACCAATTCTTAAACCTCCTATTCTGTCAAAAATTTCCTTTCTCACTACACATAAATGACCCATATACATATAGGAAAGTAATAGTTCTGGAGAATATTCTGGTTTAAATTGAGGGTCGAATCTTTTGCCTTCCGTATTAATTTTGTCGTCGTCCGAATAAAGAAAATCTATCTCTGGATTTTGACTTATATATAGAGCAACTTCCCCTAAAGCATCCGGAGTAAGTTCATCATCATTATCCAAAAAGAGAATAAAATCTCCCGTAGCAAGTTCCGCAGCAGAATTAGTTGCAGCACTAATATTGCCATTCTCGGAACGGAACGTCAGTTTAATCCGGGAGTCGGTCTTAGCTATTTCTGTCAGAATTTCTCGAATATCTAGGTTAGTGCTACAGTCGTCGGCTATGCAAAATTCCCAATTTTGGTAAACTTGGTTTAGTACACTGGCTATTCCCTTGCGTAAAAATTCCACGGGGGGATTATAAACTGGCATAACCACAGAAATTTTTGGCAAAGGAGTCTGAGAACCTTCCAAACGGGATACTAAATATTGAAGGGAGCGATCGCCCCACTTATTTACTGCTAACCAAGCATCATAAACATCTATAGTTTCTGGTAAGACAAAACCAGGGGGAGGTAATAATTCTCCGTCTTGTTTTTGTTGCTGTCTATATATTGCTAATATTTGTCTAGCAATACTAGGTAACTCTGAAGGTAGAGGTAAGATACGACCTAACCTTTGTTTCCTTTCGGCAGTCCGTTTCTGAATAGCTTTGGCAAATTTGGATAACTCTTGAAATTTATCCTTAGTTTTCTCCCAGAAACTATAACGTTTTAGTTTTAAAATTTCTGAGCAAGTGAAACCTACTATTTCCCCAGTTTCCAAATAAGCTTCTAAACTAACTTCCCATTTTCCAGATGGAACTTCCACAGTTACTTCAAACCCACTATGCTCACTTCCCACCCAGTCTGGAAAAACTTCCCCTACATCTTTCCGACGTAAACCATAAGCGCAGTCTACAGAAATATCCCCACATTTGAGAACTAATTTGGTAATTTTCTGTTCTGGATGGCAACACCAACCAGCAAATAAAATTACTCCCTCCCGTTGTTGCCAGTTTGTGGGTGCATCGAAATTAGCTTCAACAGTAGATACTGATATGGGATGGGTTACAAATTCATGCCACTTTCCTTTTCTATCCTCCGCTTCCATAGTTAACTGATAATTTCCTGGTGAGAGTTGTACAGATATTTGGAAGCCAGAATTTTCGGCAGTGGAAATATCATTATATTGTTGGGTAACATCTAGTCGTGGGATGCCATACGTACCAAGAAAAGTTTCTGTTCCTACTCTGGCACGAATATTTTGGATATTCAGACTATTGTGGAAACACCAACCTACTATTTCTATTTGGGAACTGGAAATTTTCCAGTTAATAGGAGAGTCGATAGAAAAAAGGAAGCGTGATGTTAAACTTCTCAATCTCCTTTTTAGTTTCCCTTTCAAACTAAACCACTTTTCTCGGAGTTTCCAGAATTTAGAAGACTTCATAGCAGAAATTTCTGCCCTAAGTGTTTCTGTTTCGTAGTTTTGAGCGTTTAATTCAACTTTGGTTTGTTCAAGAGTAGTTTGAGTTTGCCCCAATACTACTTGAGTTTGCCCCAATACTCCTTGAGTTTCTCCTAATTCTGTTTCTAACAGTTGAATTTTATTCTGAGACTCTGATAATTTTACCTGAGTACCATCTAATACTCCTTGAGTTTCTCCTAATTCTGTTTCTAACAGTTGAATTTTATTCTGAGACTCTGATAATTTTACCTGAGTACCATCTAATAATCCTTGAGCTTCTCCTAATTCTGTTTCTAACAGTTGAATTTTATTCTGAGACTCTTGTAATTTCAGGATATTCCCATTAAGTTGTAGTTGAGTCTGACCTAATTCTGTTTCTAATATTCCAATTTTTTCTTGAGACTCTCCTAACTTAATTTTATTCCTCTCAAGTTGAATTTGAGTTTGCCCAAAGTCTGTTTCTACTGCTAATAGCTTTCTCTGAGACTCAGTTAATTTAATCTGAGTACCTTCTAGTTGCACTAGAGTTTTTCCTAACTCTGTTTCCAAACTCAATATTTTAGCTAAAGCTTCTTGAAACCTAGTTTTTGAGTTATTAATTTGTGCCTGAGTTTGCCCTAAATCTATTTCTAACCTAATAATTTTTTGTTGAGACTCTTGTAATTTTGTTTGATTGTTTTCCAGTTGAGATTGAGTCTGCCCTAGTTTTCTTTCTAATGTGACTATTTTTGTTTGAGATGCTTGTAAATTTGTATCTTTACCCTCCAGTTGAATTTGAGCTTTACCTAATTCTATTTCCAGTAATTCTAGCTTTTTACTGGACTCTTGGAGCTTAAGTGACCTAATATCAAGTTTTTGCTGAGTTTTACCTAGTTCTGTTTCTAAATTTCCTACTTTCTGTTTTGCTTCTCGAAATATTTCTTGCCATCTTTCTACATCTGTTTCTAAACTATTAATTTTTTTTTCTAAACCTCGAATATTCAACCAATCCTGAAATTCTAATAACTCTGATTTACCTTCAAATTTTGATCCTTGAGTGTTGAGTTCTGACTCTTTAATTCTGACTTCTGATTTCTGACTTATAACTTCTTCATCTCCACCTATAGAAATTTTTTCTAGTTGCTGATAAACCTCTAATGTTTCTGGGAAATATTTTTCTATGAGACTAGGTTTAGTAGTTTTACTAATATCTTTTACTAATAATGATTCGGTAAAATTTCCAGTAGGAGGCACCGCTAAATCTATTTCAAATTTTTCGTTAACTGCCTCAATGAAGCTTTCAGGATTTTTGCCAATACTATCAACTTTACCTATTAAACATTGTGCTGAAAATTTTTGATAAAAATCTAAGATTCTCTGATTATAATTCAACCACATTTTTACAGCTATTTCTGGTTGCTCCAATAACTTTTGATCCGTACCTCGCCGATAAAGAGAATCTACTACTTCCCAAGGGGAACGATAAACAAAAATAAACTTAGCATCGGGCAATAAGTTTGACCAAAAATTTAAAAATAATGTTGTTCTAGGGTCTTTCCATCCCCAAAATTTGTTTTTTCTCTGTTTTTCTTCTTGACGATTTTTTATGAGTCTTTTTGCTGCTTTTAAATATTGCTTTTTAACTGGAATTTCTTTGATTTCTATATTGCTACCCAGGTCGTCAATCTGTTGCGATCGCAATATTCCTTTATGGAGTTCTACAAATTCTATATCTTCAAAATGTCCCTTAATATTTCCATATTCTGGTCCAACTAATTTTTCTCCAATATTTACTCCTAAGCTTTGAAATAAAGAAGCGGTTAATGACGTTCCCGAACGGTGCATCCCTGTAATAATCAAAACTGTTGATTTCATCTGATTTTTCTCCTTATGTTAAGCAAAGTTGGCAAAATTCCAAGATACTAATACTTCCTGTTCTGGTGGCAAACTAATTCTGTCAGTAATTACAGTTTTTAATCTGACAATTACTTCTCCTGAATATTCAGGAATTTCTATTTCTATCACTCCATAGTTAGTCTTGCCAAATATATTTTTATTGTTTAAGGCAATAGTTTTTTGTACTAATATTTTTCCATTTTTACTGTTAATAATTTCAATTTTACAGGCAATAGAGTAAGTGCCTACAGGTTCTATTTGTGGGTAAACTCGGAATCGTTTTTGACCTTGTATTTGAAATTTAATTTCAGTCTGGTGCTGATGAGTATCAGAGAATATTTTATGTGGCAAATCTTCACCTTCTCCATTATCAGATAAAGGTACTTTCTCAACTTCTGTTGTTAGTAGTTCCTTTGTTTGAGTATCAGACAAATTTTCACTTTCTCTATTATCAGATATGGAGATTTTTTCTACTTCTATCTTTTTTTCTATTATTTCTTCCTTAAGATTTACAATTTCTTCCTTTTTGGCAAAATTCTTAACTTCTAACTTGATATTTCCAGCTTCTTGCTTCTTCCTTCTTCCTTCTTCCTTACTATTTAGAGGTTGAGCAACTAAACTTCCAGAAATTGGCTTTTGTAAAATATATAAATCTTGTCCATTTGCCAAATTACTTTGAGGAAATCTTTTAATGTGTTTAAACATAGAAAATATTTCCTGATAAGCTGCAGGTGTATGAACTGCTGCAATAGTATGTTGACCTTGACCGTCTGTTTCACCTTGATGGTCAAGATATAAAAATAATCCCTCTTCACCAATACTATACATTTCCGCTTTATGAGCATTACCACTGCGGAAAATATCATAAATTATCGGGAAAAATTGAGGTCCGTGAAGTGTCATAAATAATATTCCACCAGGTCGCAAAACTCGATAAATATCCCACGCCCAAAGATGTTGTAAATCTAAATTTAGATGAGTGAATACTGATATAGCATTAATCAGATCAAACTGATTATTTTCAAAAGGTAATGGTGGTTGAATATCATTATGTTTGACTGTGGCAAATTTAATATTTTCTTGACACCATCCAGCACATTCGGCAAAAACGTCACAACCAAATAGTTTTTGATTTGGCAAAAGTTCTGGTTCAAATGCCATTAAATAACGCCCTACTCCACAGCCAAAATCTAATATATTCTCGAATTGATTAAAATTAAATCCTGCGGTCTGGAGATAATTTTTTACTGTATATCTAAGGTCATCAAATGAACTAAGAAAAGCTTTTGCACTAGGGTTCCCACTAATTCTTAGTAACAGATGGCTTGGTGGTAGTAATGCAATGTTATCAACTGGAGAAATATTAACTACTCGCTCCAAACAGAAATTATTAATAATTTTCACGAGTATTATGTCATCTGATGATAAATTTTGACTATTAATAGTACATGACCATTTATATCTTTGGGCTTGAATTTCATATTTTGGGAAACAGGTTTCTACTTCCTTTCCATTGGCTAAAACTGATATTTTTTCTACCTTTTCTTCTGGATTAATATCTGCTGCCCATCCCTCTAAATAAATATCTCCTGTAGCTGTCATTTTTATTTGTTCGCAACCTCCATCAGGATGACAATGAAAGTTTAATAATTTAGCTGTTTGTTCCTCAAATTCTTCTTTCTTGTTTCTAACTTCTTCCTTTCTAATTTCTGAATTATGGCTTCCAACTTCTGAATTTATAAAGACATCTTCCTTTCTAACTTCCTCCTTCTTTTTTACTCCTTCTTGCTTCTTGCTTCTTCCTTCTTCCTTCCAAATAATATATAAGTCATGGTATCCACAAAGACCTCTTTTAATTCGATGCCATTTTGCTTTTCCCTGAGTCACTTTTTGAATAACTTTACCTACCCATTTCTCTCCAACATAAGTAACTCCATAATCTTCAGTTTTGAGAAAAAGACTTTCACTTTCTGGAGTAAAATAAATTTTTTCTGCTTCTACATCTGTTTCTATAGTCATCAAAGATAAATCGTGAGTACTGAAAATTAATATGCCATTTTCAGTTAAACAACTATATAATTTTTGTAACCAACCAGTAAAAGTTTTTTGAGGAGTATGACTAAAAAAAGAACAGGCAAAAATACAGTCAAATTTTTGATTTATTTGATAATCTTCAGGAGCATTAGTTGAAACTATCCCTGCCAAACCAAACTCTTGTTTTTGAAATTCTACTGCTTCAGGATAAATATCCGAAATCCATATTTTATCTATTGGTATTTCGTGAAGCAAAAATCTACTAAAACGCCCATAACCACTAGCAAAATCTAGAAAAGAGGATATATTTTCAAAGCCATTAAAATACCATTCTACAATTTGTTTAACTGCATCTAAGATTCTTTTGCCATTAGAAAAATATCGTAGTAATGCTTCATCTTTTCTCCCGTCTGTATTTTTCAAAGCATAGAGATACATTTCATCTTGTGGATGAATTTTCACGTTAATTTTTTCAGGTTTTCTAGTTTGGTCTTGAATAAATGTATCTATCGTTAACTTATTATTTATCTTGATTTTTTCAGTATTCATATTTTTAGGTTTTAATTTACTTCTGTCGTTTTGTTGTTACTATATAAAAATAGGGTATACAAATCTCTAATAACTTTTATGTGCTTGAAATTTATATTTATAAATACTATTAATTGACCTGATATAAGTTTTTAATAATATTTGTTATTTTGATGATTATTTTATCAGTTTACAACTACAGTATTACTTTTGATAAATGCTATCATCCGATTTGGAAAAAATATTTTTGTAGTCGTTTTATAAAATAACATCTATCTACAGGTTTTAGGTGCTAGGTTTTAATCTTGCTAAGATACCAAATCAAGTTTTTTAGTATTCCAAATCCTGAGTTAATTTAGATTGATTTTGAGAATAATAAATCTAACTACCAGAAGTAAGAAGCAGCAAGCAATAGGGAAAGACTTTTAAGTCATCAGGGACTTTTTATTATCAATATCTATATTCATAGTTTAAATTTACAATAGCTTATTAGTAATTTAAAAAAATATTTTATCAACCTTGCTATAAGAGACATAAAATTTGATTTCTTATGTATCAAAACTGTTGATTTGCAATTAAAAATCTTTACAGATGGTTTGAAATTGAGCTAATTTTTTCTACCCTATTTATTCTTTTAAATATATTCAATTTCTGTCTGCTTATTCAGAGTTCCATGTTTAATGTTTAAGTTAGGTTCTATTAAAAAGTCAACGACACCTGTACCACATGAATCACTATAATGTTGCACTCTAAACATAGCAATGTCAATGCAACGGGATAAATACGTCAGATGATCGTCTGCCATTCCAACAACTCCAGCATTTAAAAAATATACACCAGGATTTAGTAAACATTTGAACTTAAATTTAACTATAACTGTTTGTTGGGCTGAAATATATTCTACTGATTTAGTATAACCATGTAATGATGCTCCTCCTAAATCAAAACCACTTAAAGTTTTTATCAACATTCCAAACCTAACTTTGGATGTAGAATTAATAAATTTTACTTTATATGTATAGTAATATTCCCGCCTACTAATTAAATGATTTACCCTTTTACTATCCAAAGTAATAATATGGGGGTCAATAATTTCGGCTCCCTTGTTAGGATAATGTATAGTATTTGAAGGTATCATCTCCGGATCATAAATTTCTTCATATTCTGTTGATTTTGCAATCTGATTTTTACTTTTATTTTCAAGATTTTGTTGGGATTGAGATGCTGATTCATCTGTCTCTTCATCATCAAATAAATCCTGAATAGTCAAATTAGGAATTTGGCGAATTTCCTCTCTTATTGAGGGAATTTTATCTGGAAAAGCATAGATTAATTTCTGATATTTAGAAACTACATATTTAGGAGTATGATAAAGTAACATTTCGCCATGATCCATCAAAATTGCTGAATCACAAAGCTGAACAACTGTTGAAGCAGCATGAGAGACAAATAAAATCGTACCTCCCCTTTCTTGAATGTCTTGAATACGAGCAAAACATTTTCTTTGAAATGCTTCGTCTCCTACTGAAAGTGCTTCATCAACCACTAAAATATCTGGATCTACACTGGTAGCTACAGCAAATCCTAACCTAACAAACATTCCACTAGAATAAGTTTTTACAGGTTGGTCAATAAAATCACCTATATCGGCAAAACTAGCAATTTTGTCAAATTTTGCTTCTATTTCTGATGTTTTTAATCCCAATAACTGACCATTAAAAAAAACGTTTTGTCTCCCTGTAAATTCTGGATTAAATCCACTGCCAAGCTCTAATAGTGCAGAAATTCTCCCTTGCACCTTTACTTTTCCTGTTGTTGGTGTTAGAGTGCCGACAATTATTTGTAAAAGGGTACTTTTTCCTGAACCATTCCGCCCCACAATTCCTAAAGTATGCCCTCTTTCTATTTCTATACTTATATTTTGTACTGCCCAGAATTCATCAGCACGACTTTTTCCTGGGAGTAAAATTTCTTTTAAACGGTCTACAGGATGTGGATATCGTTTAAAACATTTAGAAACATTTTGCAGTGAAATTACAGTTTCAGGCATCATGGATTTTATATGTAAGCTTTTCGGTGCGGAATGCTGCGAAAACAGTCTTCAGCTATTAGCTAGCCTCTTGCAGAGGAACTGCGTTAACAGCTATGAATTATTATCACATCGAAGGAGGAATTAGTCTCCAAGAAGTGAAATATGTTTGCCTAGCATGACCCAGGAAAGAAAAAGGTAATTAGTAGCATATACTAGATCTTCGATTTGTCAAAAATTATAGCAGTTTTCATTAAGTATTCAATCATTAGCTATTCCAGAATGGAGGAGGTAAAAGCTATTGAAAAATTTAGAGATAATTAAAATTTACTGGCAGGTTTAGGTTCCCTTAACCACGAAAAGTATTAATTATAAGTATTCATTTAAACCTCGCATTTAAACACTTTTAATTCCCCTTAAATCTCTCAATATTTATTCTTACTAAAGCAATGAATTAATAACTGAGAGCTGAGGGCTAAATACTTACTCATAAAACATCGGCAAAAGCAGGACGTAATTTTTGATAAACCCACAAACCAAAATAAAATATTAGTGCAGACATTAAAGCAGCAATTCCTAATTCTCCCCAATGTTTTATTTCTCCTACTAAAACTAGGTCACGATATACTTCGGCGATCGCTGTTAAAGGATTACACCAAAACACCCATATTCTCCAATTTTCTGGAATTACAGATGCAGGATATACTATTGGTGTAACGTAAAACCAAAGATTTAGAATTACGCCTAGAGTCTGCGGAATATCTCGCAAAAATACTGTTAATCCAGCAGTAAAATATCCTAAACCTGCTGTTAATAAAAGCTGAGGTAAAAACACGACAGGTAGTAGCCATAATGTTTGATTTATCACCCCAGATGATATACAAACCATTCCTGTTAAAGCTACTAATCCAAATGTACTTTCTATAAATGTTGAAAGAATCGGAACTAAGGGTAATAAACTGAGGGGAAACACTACTTTTTTAACTAAATTGGGCTGTCTAATTACACATCCAGAAGCTTGAGTCAATCCATTAGTAAAAGCTAACCAAGGTATTAATCCTGCAAATAACCATAATCCAAAGGTTAACTTACTATCTTCTGGTAATCCTTTTAGGTTAAGCTTAACTTTAAGAATAATTGAGAAGACATAGGTATAAATTAAAAGTTGGGATAGCTGATTGAGTAGTGGCCATAAATTTCCCAAAATTGAGCCTTTATATCTAGCTTCCAAATCTCTTCGTACTAATGTAAATAGCAGGTTTAGATTAACTAACCAATGAGTATTTATCAGGGTTAGCCAACTACTAACCCTGATAGTTTTGCGGACAATACCTTTCATAGTCCTACTTATTTCCGTTTTTCTCCTCTACACCACACTCAAGCAAAATTACCTGATGTTAAATGTATATAATGTACTCTTTCCCTCCACTATGCAAGAAGTAATTAGTAAGTCAAAAGTCAAAAGTTAACAGTTACAAACAAGATTATTTAGTCTGAAAACTATTACTTACAAGCTTTTTAGGCGATTATTTTACCCCAATCGTGTAAAACTATAGCAATCCTCCGCATATTCGTGGCAAAAATCTTACTGCTTTTTAGGGAACACTTAACTGGCAACAGGCAACAGGTAAGAGTTTCAACTTTTTTATTTACTTTTTAATCAACCGCAACCTATGCGCGGATTGCTATATTTGTGGTACTATCGGGACTTAGACAAAATAGTGCCCAAAAATAGACTTAAATATAGACAGGCAAAAGCTTTGATGTCAAAAAGTTATAAATCCTTAATTACCAATAGTTCTAGCCATTTTTATGGGATTGATATAATTCTCTCGTATAGACTGACGTTTCCTGGGGAATACTGGGCAAACAGCCGTTTTTTCTCCTAGAAAATATCTGAGTATAACTATTTAAGTAAATTTATATGATTACCAAAAATCATACTGTTCTTCAGAAATATCACTTTTTTCCTGTTAGGTGTTTACTGAAAAGCAATGGGGATTTATTTGTCTAACTATTCTAGTTAAGTAAAGGTTCTATTGCTTGCTTAATAGCCTTTAATTGCTCCGTATCATAGCCCCAACGTTTGAGAAAGTCTGTGTAATTTCCCTGGCCAGTAGTTGTAGCTTGATATAATTCCAGAATATTGTCTGATAAGCCTGGTATATTTACACTTTTTATTAGTTTCGTGGTTCGCGATCGCACTTTTTTCGAGTCATTGGCTGTCTCCTCATCTTGATTTCGCTGATGGTGGACTACCATTGCCGAACACATGGCCAGATTTTTAACTAACAGTTCTACCACTATTTCTGGAGCTGATTCTAGGGCTTTAAATATTGATGGTGATGGATTATCCGCTAAAGGCTTAGAATCTGTAAGATAACCTACAAAAAATCCTCTAGCACCATTTTTACTCTTGACTAAATCTCCAATTAATGCTTCTATTTCAGCTTCCGATAGTTGGCCTGTTTCCATCTGCGACATTATTTCTTGAGTCAGGGCGATCGCTTCTTCAAATGTGATATTTTCTGGTACTGATAATAATGATTTCATAAATTTGGGACAATTATTGAATATACTTTCTGTATGATAATAAATGTGTTAGCTTTAATTTTCCAGCTATGGCCATAATCTCTTCTAAAAAACAACCACCAGAAAGGCCAGATAATGACATTTTCTTAGCCTCAGAAAGTAAAAGTTCATATAGACATAAAACCAAAAAATCAAAATCTCAAACTGAAGCAGCCGAAGTAGACGCTTTGTTAGAAGCAGAGGCAACTACTGAAGAAAAAAGTGGTAATCAAAATGAAGAAAAAATCCGACCTCAAAGATTAGATGAATATATCGGACAGAAAGACCTGAAAGAAGTATTGAATATTGCTATTTCGGCAGCTAAATCTAGAAAAGAATCTCTAGACCATTTACTTTTGTATGGTCCTCCTGGGTTGGGCAAAACTACTATGTCTCTGATATTGGCAGCCGAAATGGAAGTAAATTGTAAAATAACTACTGCACCTGCTATTGAGAAACCTAGAGATATAGTTGGTTTGCTAGTAGGTCTACAAAAAGGGGATATTTTGTTTATAGATGAAATTCATCGCCTTTCCAAAATGACAGAAGAAATCCTATATCCAGCGATGGAAGATTTTCGACTAGATATTACAGTCGGTCAAGGAAAAACATCTAAGACTAGAAGTATTCCTCTAAAACCTTTTACTCTGGTAGGAGCAACTACTAGGGTGGGTTCTTTAACTTCTCCTCTGCGCGATCGCTTCGGAATTATTCAGAGGTTACGGTTTTATGAGGTTGATGAACTGAGTTTAATTATTATCCGAGCAGCAAAACTTTTAAATACGGATATTACAGAGGATGGTGCTGAGGAGGTTGCCCGTCGTTCCCGGGGTACGCCTCGAATAGCTAATCGTTTACTTAGGCGGGTGAGAGATTATTCGGAAGTGAAAAAGTTAAGTCCGATAAATGCTGAGGTTGCAGGTGAAGCTTTGGAGTTGTTTAATGTCGATCCTCTAGGTTTAGATTGGACAGACCGTAATTTATTGAGGACGATGATTGAGAATTATAATGGCGGACCTGCTGGTTTGGAGACCATGGCGGCAGCGACGGGGGAGGATGCTCAAACTATTGAGGAGGTTTATGAGCCATATTTGATGCAGATTGGGTTTATGCAGCGTACCCCTCGTGGGAGAGTTGTGACTTCTGCTGGTTGGAGGCATTTGGGTTTTAGTCCGCCCGATGAGCAATTGAGTTTGAAGTTCTGAAATTTTAATTTGCTTATTATTTTGGTGGGTAAGTTATTTGTTGTTGTAGTTTATTGAGTCGCAAAACACTTTAGTTTAGTTTTGTTATAGGTAAGTAGTTATGAACCGCTATAAGATTTTTGGTTATGAGATTTATTATGAATCTACAGCGGTTTTAACTTTTAGGAGATGAGCGATCGCTTAATCTGCCTCAAATTTTCAAATATCTGCTGAAGATGTTCTTATACTTCTAAAAATCCCTTGATTGTTTGAATAGGAATAGAGAAAGCAGGATGATTAAATATTGCTTTTAATGCTTCAGTACCTCCTTCTTTCCAAGCACTCATTAGTTGCCGTCTAAAAGTTTAATGGTTATTTATTTGCTATTTATTTGCTATTTATTTGCTGTTTCTGCTAAAGCTTCATTTGCAGTTATGGGATTTTGGGCAAGATATTCTAATAGTGGTTTAATTTCGTTTCTAAGTTGCTGGATTTCTGCTTCTAGTTGATACTTTTCAAGTGTTTCTTCAATATTTCCTGTCTTTAAGTTAGCATCATCTACATCTGAGAAATTCATAGATGTATTACTCTCATCAGAAAGTGAATCTTTAGGAGTGCAGATACTTCCGGTCTCCATAGTAGTCTTAATGACAGAACTAGTCGTAATAGATGTATTATTTTTTTTACTTATAATTTTACCTTTTATTCTTGTTTTTAGATAATCTCAGTGTAGCATTTTCTAAATAGTAGTAGAAAATTGTTAATCTGAAATAGTTTCCAATAACTAGTTTGTTTGAACTAATACTTTTATTTCAAATGGAAATCTGGTAAAAACTAAATTTTTTCATTCTCTTCATCGGATGAATCATTGCATAAAGTTTCATTATTCTCTAGAGTATGATCTTCATTTTGTTCTGACTCTTCATTAGAATCTGTTTCAATATTTCCTTTAGCAAATCAACTATTATTCACCTCTCCTTGAGTATTGACTGAGGCATCATTTAAGTTTTCAGCACTTTTTGCATTGGCATTTGTGTAAGTATTGAATATATAACTAGCTCCTTCTTTTGACAGATTAGTAATCACAGTAACGGCTGATTGTTTTCCTTGAATTATATCTAAAAAAGCTTCTTTACTAATTTGTATTTCACCATCTTTTTTAGGACTCCAATCAATACAAAAAATAGTGCAACTTGTTTTTAGGAATTTTTCGCTGTTATTTTTTTCATTACTAATATTTAAGTTAATACCACCTCTTTGAGTTTGAAAAAAATTTGCGCAGTTAAGGATACATTTATCTATATTTAATAGAGTTAAATCTGCATATATAAAATCAATTCCTGTTAAATCACCATTTAAGAATTTACTACCTCTTAAATTAGCATTGCAGAAGCTGGCTCTTACTAGCTCAGACTTATTAAATTCAGCTTCTATCATTTTTACTCGAAATAAGTTGACCTCGTTCAAACAGCAACTTTTAAATGTACTACCTGAAATATCAGCAGATGAAAGATTCGCTGATTTCATAACTTCGCCAGTAAAATTAGTTTTAACAAATTCACACTTACGAAGTTTAGATTTGTATAAACTTGTGGCTTCAAAGTTACTGTCTTCAATTTTAGTCTTTTCACTAATTTCAATAAAATCCATTAAAGCACCATCAAATTTACATTTGCTGATTGTGGCATTATGAGCTTTTTCCTCTTTACTAGGAAAATTTGGTTTGACTCCAATATAACAATTAATTAATTCATCATTATTATCATTTTGCTTCTTATTTTTATCTATTTGTGTTCCAAAAGCCTTAAATTGAGAATGAGAGAATATAATCTCTGAAAACTCACAATCGTAAAATATACAAGCTACAAGTTTTGCTGAGGAAAAATCAGTTTGAGATAAATTGCAGTCTTCAAATTTGCTACAAAGTATAGCTTTTTTAAAGCTAGAACCAGTCAAATCACAATTATTTAAAATCAGTATTTCATTATTTTCTATTCTCTGTTTACCATAAGTTGTACTACAGTTATCCAAAGTAGCCTTTGTGAAATTATTACATTGAGAAAACTCAACTTGAGTTAATTTTGAATTACTAAAGTTTGCACGATTAAGATTAGAATTTAAAAATTTAATCTGATTAAGTAAACTGTTAGAAAAATTAGCTCCTTGAAGTTGAGCTTCAGAAAACTCTACATTAACTAACTGGCAGTTAGCAAATGAAAGTCCATCAACTACTGCTTTCAAATTTGAAAACTTAGTATCGACTACTCTAATTCCAAATTCACTACACTTTTCCAGAAATATTGTCGGCTCAATAGTATCTAAATCCTCCTGATTAACTTCGGCTTTAAATATTATCGTAGCTAAGTTATTGCCGATTTCTATTCTCTCTCCCCCTCTCAGTTAACCTGTAGTTGAACTAAGAGAAGTATTAATTTCTGGATCGCTATATTTGAGAGAATTTAAAACCATCAACTCTTGGATAGAGGTGTTTTATTCTCGATATTCTCAACCTGACAAAAATTAGTTACCTTTATTATTTTTGACAATGTTGGTAAAAATAATATAAAAATAACAGCTAATGGAATTATCAGACCTAATAAATATATAAAGCGATCGCTTTTCATAGGAAAATATCTAACTGAACTTATTTAATAAAGATACTAAGCCTCACCAAACTCAGAACAACTAACCCTAAATTATAAATTTCCTAAGTTTTTTGCAGGTGTTTCGGTTCTATGGGTGACTAGCCTGTAAGTTTTTGAATTTCCCGAAATTGTCTGAGAAAAAACTGCCAGATGAATTTGTCTTTTACGCTAAAGAAAATAAGTAGTTGATTAGAACAATAGCTAAGGCTAAAAATAACCAAAAAACGGGAACAAGGTTACAGGAAAAAAAATGTCCTAACAATTCATTTCTTTCCTATATTAACAAGCAAAATATCACAAAGGATTCAATGCTTTAAATAGATACCCAAAAATAGAGCAGAACATTACCTCTACTCAAAAATTCTCTTTACTCATACTTATTTTTTACTTAACTGATTCTCTTAATTACCTTTTACCTTTCTTTTTTGGCTTTTTCTTTTTGACTTTTGATTTTTTCTTTTCAAATCTCGCTCTTTGCTGAACCACTTCAGGAGGCAGACCATAATCTCCGTCTGAAAAATATACCCGCTCTACTATATTTTCTGATTCTACTTCAATCCACAAACGGGCACCCCCAGCTTGACTTCTATTTGGCTGATGAGGTTGATAAACTATTTGGCAATCGCCTTTAATTTTTAGAGCATGGCAATAATCCTTTCTATCTCCTACTTTCACAGCAACCGCTGGATAAGCAGTTCCATTATGTCTGTTGTAATCTATGGTTTTTCGCAACACATGAACGATAGTTTTGGCTTTTCGTTGGAATTTATTCCAAGTTCCTTCAGGACCGCGACTACCTGGTATAACCTCTGGCATTCCCCGATGGTTGAGGGGCATCCTCCAAAGTCTACCAACTTTTTTTGCTCCTATTACTCGCTTTTGATTTAATAGTAATCGTAATCTACCTGTAGAAATATTGAGTAGAAATGCTGCTTCTGTTGTACTGACATATGAAACACTCATAACTATAACGTTGGGGTTTTTAGATTTTAGATAAAAAAATAGTAAAATTTTCAGGCTATGTTTATAAAATAATTTGAAATAGTATTTTTTTATTTGGTTGCAAAAAAATTTATGGATCTAAAATAAATATGGCCATTATTTTTCCTAAAGATAAAGTAATATTCTTTGGGGAAGATTTTTATACCAAGGTAAAACCTATCTTTCTGTTTATATTCAGAATTAAATTAATTTAAGAATGTCTGAACTTTGTTTGATTAAAAGTCGTAGTTTTCTAATTAACCTAGGTTTTTGATGAAACTAATCTGAATCTAAGATAAGAACTTTAAGATAATTACTTAGACTTATTGTAGAAGTCGGAAGTAGGGAATAGGGAATAGGTAAGAGATTTTCGAGAAAAATGAAAAATTTTTTACTTTTGCTATAGGTCTCTTTTGTACAGTAATCTGAAAAAATCTGCTGTTGATTTTTAATACTTAATACCTACAGTTACCGAAAAATCGGAGCTTAGATACAATAGACAAATATATTACTGTTAATTAGGTTCTAAAAAATCAATAAAAAAATTTTCAAATTTTCAATTATGTCAAACATGAAACTATCCGAAACTAACATTCAAGATCAAACTAAATATTTGGAACATACCATAACAAAAGATAATAACAGAAAACTATATCAAGAAAAAAAAACAATCTATCAGTCGCCTCAACCTCACAACAGAAAATTTACTAAACTATTGTGGCCAATAGTAATTATTACCACTCTCGGAGTAGGATTTGTGGGAGGACAATCGTGGCAATCTCATAGCAATGAAAAAGCAAACCAGCCATCAATACCAGCCCCAGGTAGACGACGAAGTATCTTGGTTAAAGCAATACCAATAAAAATTACTTCTCTCCAAGAAACCTCAGAATTTGTTGGAACGATGGAAGCAAAACGCTCTGTCAGAATCAGACCAGAAATAGATGGTAGAGTAGTACAAATTTTAGTACAGGAAGGAACTTTTGTATCTAAGGGGCAGGCGATCGCTAAACTTAAAAGTGATAATGTGGAAGCAAACTTAAGGAGAGCTAAAGCTAACCTCCAGCGAACTGAAGCACGTTTAGCACAACTGAGAACGGGAGCAAGACCAGAACAAATTGCAGCAGCTAGAGCGCGTCTCCAACAATCTCAGGCAACCTTGGCTGAACTCAAAAGAGGAACACGGCCAGAACAAATTACAGCAGCCAGAGCGCGTCTCCAGCAATCTCAGGCAACCTTGGCTGAACTGCAGGCGGGCACTCGTTATGAAGAGATTGCCCAAGCAAAAGCAGAATTACAAGAGGCACAAGTACGATTAGAAAATGCTAGATCAGGTAGTCTTTTAGAAGAAATTGCCCAAGCTAAGGCACAAATAGAAGTACAACAAGCAGAATTAGAATTAGCTAGCGAACAAGTTAGACGAAACCAAAAGTTAAGAGCAGAAGGAGCGATCGCTGAGTTAACCTTTCAGGAAATTTTTCAAGAAGAGAAAGCAGCTCAGGCAAGGGTAGAAGAAGCAAAAAGACGAGTAACCCAGTTGGAAAGAAATCGAGAATCTACAATTCAAACATTAGAAGCAGCATTAGAACAACAACGCCAGATATTGAGAAGGCTAGAA
>NZ_JBNHER010000183.1:69448-89241 GCF_050015975.1 Dapis purpurea BLCC-M126
AATGGTACTCGCCCTGAAGAAATTGCCAGGGCAGAGGCGGGAGTAGCAGAGGCTCATAGTAATTTAGAGGAGTTAGAAAATGGTACTCGCCCTGAAGAAATTGCCAGGGCAGAGGCGGGAGTAGCAGAGGCTCGTAGTAATTTAGAGGAGTTAGAAAATGGTACTCGTCCTGAAGAAATTGCTCAGGGCCAGGCAGAAGTAGCAGCAGCATTAGCAGAGGTGGAGAGTTGGCAGGCTGAGTTTGAGGATACGGTAGTTGTGGCTCCCTTTGCAGGTATAATTGGAGATATGATTGTGAAGATAGGAGATTTTATTAATGATGGTGACACCATAACTACTGTGACGGAAAATCAGGTATTAGATGTAAATTTACCAATTCCGTTAGAGCGACGAGGAGATTTGCGATTGGGTTTATCTGTAGAGATTGGGACTCCTGAAGGTAAGCTTTTGGGAATTGGGAAAGTTAGTTTTATTTCTCCTACCGTTAGTGATTCTCAAACTGTTTTAGTTAAGGTAGATGTGGATAATAGGGCTGGAAATTTAAAAGATGGTCAGTTTGTGGAAGTTAATGTGATTTGGGAGCAACGTCAAGCTGTAGTAGTGCCAATGACGGCAGTAGGTTTTGAAGGGGAGACAAGGTTTGTATATTTGTTGGAGGGAGAAGGTGAACAGCAAAAGGCAAAGCGTCAGATAATTGAGTTGGGTTTGGTTCGGGGTGATATGGCTGAGGTGGTGTCTGGTTTGGAGTCTGGCGATAAGTTGATTGTTTCAGGTATACAAAGGTTGAATGATGGAGCGGCTGTGAAGGTTTTGGGTTCGGGGAAAAGAGGGAACAGAGAATAGGGAATAGGGAATAGTCGATCGCTCCTAAAATCTGGTTTGTTTAGGAAGAGGCGATCGCTATTTGTTGTTTGATCGGATTTGTATGCTTAAATTTTTTCCAGCACAGTATTTTTCTTTTCTTTTCTTTGAATTTCATACCGATGAGCTTCACAAATGCTTCCAAAATTCAGTTCCTCTGATACTACATTAGCTAGGTCTAGTTTAGGTCCTTGACTTGCCAATTGCTCTAGGTTTAATGAATGATGTTTCATTGCTTCCCAGACCACAGGTAGAGGCTGTTGAATTGTTCCAATAGAATAACTCTCAATACCAACAATACCCATACAGGGATAGATTAAACCATCGTAATTTACAACAAAATTAAACCATTTTCTACAGGGGTTATAGTCTCCCCAAAAGCGTCTTTTACGCTCCCTCAACTTTGGCATAATTTCATATACAGTTTCACCGACTATTTGAGAGCGAGAAATTCCACTATCTATCCAAAATGATACCGATCCAATAAAATTTAAATGAATTTTTTTTAATGTCAGACTTTCGACAAGTGAAATACAAAAATTTGCTGGGAAAGTTTTTGAACTAGCGTCATTAGCATCAATAATAAGTAACAAGTTTTTAAACCGATCTGTTAGCTTCTCTAGTGCCGAATAAAATTTGTAGCATTCCTCTAAAGAAACTTTAAGAGATACATAAAAATCGCAATGCAAACATGAAATAAGTAACTTTTCAAGTTCTGAAATGTTAGCTAGTAATCTATGAGCAAAAATCGTTACCCCTCGCTTATATAATAAATGAAGATTATTACCATCCTTTATGTCTGTCTCTGCTCTGTACCATTCATCAAAACGGTGCAGCCAATTTCCAATAGGATGAGTGACTTCATTATTTACATTACTAACTTTATCTCCAAGAAGGATACTGACCGAACGAAAATCCTGTAATAGCACTACCATACCTCCGAAACTATTAACTAATGCCATGCAAATTGCTTTTTTCTTGAAGTTTTTGAAAATAATTTTTTATGGTTTCAGCCATCTCTTGATTTGAAAAAATGCTCCAACATAAGTTACACAGGCTGGAAAAATCTCTACCTAACTTAAACCCTGCATCTTCTAAAATAGGAACCAAAGAGCCTGCACCTGAAAAAACTAAAAAACGAAGTAGTAGGGAACTATTCATGCTTTCGGCAATCTCTATAATAGAGCTATCCTTAATATTGCCAAATTGTACTGTTTTTGTTTGGTCAAATCCAGCACAACATGGGAAAACATTACCAGAAGCGTTAATAGTTAAGTTCAACAGACTATGACATGAATATCCCACATTTTTAATGTTAAAAATTTCTGATTTAGGTATATTTTTTACTGCTCTTCCTGTATGCATAACTGGAGCACAACAGACGCTATCAAGGCAGGATAATGCTTCAGAATCAAGCATAGCAATGGCAACTTCAGCAGTTTCTTCTTTGGTGGATAGTATTCTAAGATTGTTTTATTAGAATCTACAACCCATATTCGTAACCATTCTTCTAGAGATTCCAGAGTCCTTAAAAAATACGGACGCGAAAAGTTTCCAACGACATCACCGTAACCAGACTCAGTAGCAAAGCACTCAACTAAGTCAGCAATACCTGGCAAATCTTCTTGACAATACTGCCTAATCATATCAACCTGTATTTTCTCATTTTTAACATCTTGAATTTTCTAATTTTAATAGATAGTTATTTTTTGGCATATATCGCCACCTTTAAAGAGGATTCAGGGTCATCAATAGGTTCCATATGTGTTCCTAAAAGTTTGTAATAACGAATATCCTGAAAATTTGCTTTAACTAACAAATTTTGAATATCTTCTATGGCAAAAACAGTATTAGATGCGTAATGTTCAAATTTTTCAAATAAATTATTTTCTACCTTATAAAATCCCGAAAATTTGAGATAACCCCTGTCATTTCTACCATCGAAGTATCCTTTAGCAATTACTGTAAAATCATCATTTTCTGTTATAGAAACGTTATTGTTGGTAGCTATTCCTGCTTTCGTGTTTATATCAAAAATAAATACTCCATTATCAACTAAGTGATTATAAACACACTGAAAACATCTGTTTAAGGCATCTAGGTCTTGAAGCAAATTGAGAGAATCAAATGTCGAAACAGCAAGTCCAAATTTTTTGTTAAGAGTAAAATTAGAAGCATCAGCTTTGACCCATTCTGCATTTCTGTGATACTCTTTTGCTTTCTTTTCAGCTATTTCTAACATTTTTTCTGAGAGATCTATTCCTATAATGGAGAATCCCTTTTCAAGAAAATAACAAGCTAAATGACCTGGACCGCAGCAAATATCAAGAAGTGTCTTTTCTTTGGCAAATATTGGTTCTTTAGAATACATATCGTAAATCTGAGGAGCTAAGTTAGTAGCAAAGCCAAACCAATATCGATCATAAACTTTTGAAAATTTTGGAGGATATACCTCTTTGTTTTGCATAGAGACTGCTTTTGTTTTGTTTTATATGAAAGACTTCAACAAAGTAAATATTCTCTAGAGTTGCTATATATATCAGTCTAATCGCTCCTTTAAAATACCTCCTAATGCCTCAAAATTAAAATTAATTATTATATCTATATTATATTCGTATACATCTCTATTATGACTAATCAAAAAATGCGAATTAGTGGTAAAAAGCAATTTTTTTCAGAATCTATTTAGTGTTAAAAAGTATGATTTAGCTTCTTAAGTAAGAAAAAGTGTGATAAGGTTATATGATGCAAAACTAAACTACCAGTCTACCTGTAGCTATGGATATTGAGACATTGGTTGAATTAACAGACAACCTGGTATTTACTTACACGAAACAACATTTAGATTCTCTACAAAAGGAAGTCTTAAAAGGTACTTTGAATGGTAAAAAATACCCCCAAATAGCCGATGATTGTAAACGTCATCCCGACCATATCAAACAGGTAGGTACGAAATTATGGAAACTTTTGTCAGATATATTAGGAAAAAATATCAAAAAGTCTAATGTTCGTTCCATATTAGAAAATTTCCACTTTTCACATATTTCAAATACAGCTAATGACTGGGTAAATGTTAACAATAATCATATAAATATCTGTCGAGAAAACAGAGAATCTCCCACCCCTAAAAACAAATCTTCTCCCACTCCCACTGACCAAAACCAAAACAAAACTAACCCAGAAAATAATTATGATTTATCTGAAGCTCCAGATTTATATTCCCTGTGCGATCGCCACACGGAACTTAGCACTCTCAAACAATGGATAGAAAACCACACCCGTATCATCACCATATTAGGATTAACTGGCATTGGAAAAAGTACCCTCACTGTAGAATTAATTCCACAAATAAAAGATAAATTTGATTATATAATCTGGCGCAATATTGATAACTACCCCTCCTGTAAATCTCTACAAACAAACATTATTCAATTCTTATCTCAAACAGATTCTCCCTCCCAAAAACCAGAAAAATTTTCCAATTTTCAAACCATCAACAATCAATTAATAGATTACCTCCGGAAATATCGTTGTTTACTGATTTTTGATAATTTACAAGAAATATTTGCTAGTAGAAAATTAGCTGGTACTTATCTGGAAGAACATGAAAATTATGGTAAATTTTTTCAACAAATAGCCACATCATCCCACCAAAGTTCTTTATTACTCCTGAGTCAAGAACAACCAAAAATAACATCAGGCAACAATCATTGTCAGACTTTAAAACTTGAGAGTTTAGGAAAGTCAGCAACAGCAATTTTAGAAAGTAAAAACTTAACAGATAAAGATAAATGGTTAGACTTGATTAATCTCTATGACGGAAATCCTTTATGGTTAAACATTATTGCCGATGCAGTAGAAGATTTATGTGATAGACATGTCGCTCAATTTTTATCCTGCCCTAGTATATATTTAGGAGATTTAGAACCAATATTAGAGATAATTTTTCAGCGTTTGTCGGAGCTAGAAAAACAAGTAATATTATGGATAGCAAGTCAAGAAACAGCAATAGATATTTCTAATACTCCCCCAGACTTTCCACTTTCCCACTCAGATTTATGGAAAGCAATACAATCATTAAAAAGACGTTGTTTAGTCACAAAAAAAGATAATTTTTTCGCTCTTTTAGCTGTGCTGAAGCAGTATGTTATATCAAATTATTTACATTAACTCAGAAGGAAGAAGGAAGAAGGGGTAAACATTAAAAAAAGGGGGGAAATGATAAATATAACCCACGTTCCGCACGTCAAATTGTAATATTAAAAGGAGTATGAAAAACGGTAGCTTGAATTGTATAAATTATCTTCATTGACCTTTCTTATTATACCATTTTGAAAAAAGAATGCTACAAAAATGTAGATGTTAATCGGAAATGCTTAAAATAGCTGCTCCAATTCATTTGAGATAGTTATTTATATCGTTTATTCCTTTTTATTAAATGTTTACCCCTTTTTCCTTCTTACTTCCTTCTTCCTTCTTCCTTCTTAATTAGAAAACCGAGCTTCTGGTGAAACTCGGTTCTGAGCTGATATTAGATGCGGCACAATTGCCTTCCCTGATTACAAATCTAATAACCTTTTTCCATGAATAACCGCAGCAACCATTACTACATCACCTTTAACCTTATAAAGGACTCGGTAACTGTAAGCATAATCTTGTCGGTAACTATCATCACCAAACTCCTTGACCACTTCTCCCTCTAAAGGATTATTAATCAAATTTCTAGTGACATTAATTATCCTGTGGACTACCGCCGCAGCATAGGAAGCAGAGTCACGCGCTATGTAGGAGGCGATCGCATCCACATCATCTATAGCCTTAGAAGACCAAACTACTTTATAACCCATTTACTCAAAAGCCCTTCAGCTTCTTCTTGTGTAATTTTTCTTTCTTTATCAGCTACTTCTAAACCATGAAGAACTTTTTCAATTACATATAAATGATATTGAACATCTTCAAGGGAGCAATTATCTGGCAATTTGCTTAATAGAGATTCTACTTTTTTCTTAGCGGTACTCATAAAGTTCATATTATTAAGTCACTGTTCCTAGGTGTACATGAGCCACTGGACAGCGACATCTGGTGTTTTGCATTTTCGCGCTTTCCAGACATAAAAAAGCGAAAAACACACCTCTTCCCAGAGGAACCTTAAAGGTATTAATCATTTTTATTGGTAATTTTTTTATTTTGAAACCAGTAGGTCTCATATAGTTCCTTTAAATTAGATGGTTTCATGTTCCAGCGCCTTTCGCAAAAAAAATAGTTCAGATTATCGCCGACCTTGGCTCTAGATAATAAAATAGGTAATATACCTACTAATAATATAACAATCTGATTGAACTTTTGAAAGAGAATACTATACTTTGAGCTTTCAACTATCAGTGTAATTACTTATAGTTAGTCATTTATTACTCAATCATCTCTGTTAATTTATAGATAACTTGTTAAAGACTTCTTGGAAGTATTAACATAAAAGTTACACCTTCTACAGATAGACTCTCAAATACAACTTGGCAGGATTTAAAAGGGTAAGTGATAATTGGTCATCATTACTTGATGGCCAACTATAGGTTCTCTGGTCAAAAGTTTAATATACTATCAAGAGCTTATCAAATAACAGATAAAATAAATAGACTTACTCTTAATTCTCAATTTATTCAGAGGTAGGTTAATAGTATATATGTTTAGAGCTTGAGAGCCTCCGAACTTTAGGTTTGGGAATTCCCCGTTATTCCCAAAACTGATGATTTAGCTGTTTTGTAAAGAGAAACCTAGATATTTTCATAGTTGGTGATTGCCTCTGTCATCTTCTGAATTACTTCTACCACAGGTATACTTCCCAATTCACCAGAACTACGAGTCCGAATACTCAGACTATTTGACTCAACTTCCTTAGCTACCCACAACAGCCATTATAGGAATTTTTACCTTCTCTGCATTACGAATCAACTTACCTAAACGCTCATTACTTATATCTACCTCAGCACGAATACCTACTTGACGCATCTGCTCGGCAACCTCTTGAGCAAAAGGCAAAAATTCAGAATTAACTGGTAAAAGTTTAGCCTGTGTAGGAGCCAACCAGAGAGGAAAATCTCCTGCATACTCCTCAATTAAAATTCCAATTAACCTTTCCAGGGAACCAAAAGGTGCCCGATGAATCATCACAGGACGTTTTCTAGTTCCATCTTCTGCTACATATTCTAAATCAAATCGTTCGGGCAAATTATAGTCTACCTGTACAGTACCCAACTGCCATTCTCGCTCCAAGGCATCCTGGAAAATAAAATCCAATTTTGGGCCATAAAATGCAGCTTCGCTGATTCCCTCAAAATGATCCATACCCATTTTTTCCACAGATCGACGAATCGCACCTTGAGCTTTTTCCCAAGCCTCATCAGATCCAATATACTTATCTAACTTAGGATCTCGGAAACTTAATCTAGCCTTAAAATTCTTTAGTTGTAGATTTTTAAATACAAATAATGTTAAATCTACCACATTGAGAAACTCATCATCAAGTTGTTCGGGTGTCACAAACAAATGAGAGTCATCTTGAGTGAAACCCCGGACTCGGGTTAAACCACCTAATTCCCCAGACTTTTCATGGGGGTAAACAGTGCCAAACTCGGCAAGTCGTATTGGTAACTCCCGATAAGAACGTAAGTCCTGTTTATAAATTTGGATATGGAATGGACAGTTCATTGGTTTTAAAACAAAACCCTGTTCCTGAGCTTCTGATTCTTCATCCTCGGCCATCATCGGGAACATATCGTCTTTATACTTTTGCCAATGTCCGGAAGTTTTGAATAAATCGACTATGGCGATATGGGGAGTATCTACAGGTAAATAACCCCGTTTCTATTGTTCTTGTTGGAGAAAGTCTTTCAATGAATTCTTTAACATTGTATCTTTGGGAGTCCAGAGAGGTAATCCCGGTCCAACAAGGTCGGAAAACATAAATAGTCCTAATTCTTTACCTAGTTTACGATGGTTTCTTTTGAGAGCTTCTTCTTTACGTCTTTTATATTCAGTTAGTTGTTCTGGAGTTTCCCAAGCAGTACCATAGATACGTTGTAACTGGGCTTTAGTTTCATCGCCGCGCCAGTAAGCACCAGCAAGAGCTTCTAATTCAATTGCTTTGGGATTAATTTGTTTGGTAGTTTCGATGTGCGGGCCTGCACATCGAAACTACCACTCTTCACCAAGATGATAAATGGTTATTGGGTCTTCTAAATCTTCAAGAATTTCTAATTTATAAGGTTCTTTAATTTTTTCTATTCTACTTTTAGCTTCTTCCCGGCTGACTTCTTCTCTAATTACGGGCAAATCACGTTTAATTATTTTGACCATCTCTTTTTTGATAGCTTTTAGGTCAGCTTCTGTAAATGGTTCTGGGATATCAAAGTCGTAGTAAAAGCAATTTTCAATCCAGGGGCCAATGGTTACCTGGGCTTTGGGAAATAACTTTTGTACAGCCATTGCCATAACAAGGGATGTGGTATGACGAATTTTTTTGAGAGTTTCTGACTCGCTAGTGCGGGTAAATGGATTTTTCTGGTTGTTCTGGAGAATGATTAGATTCTGAGCTGGACATTGGCTGTTTATTATGTGGTTTTAGTTTTATATATTTTTACAGAGTATAGATATATATTAAATTTTAGTTTAGATTATCATAATTAGGGGATTTAAAGTTAAAAACGCTAGATATATATAACGTTATAGTTTTTGGTTACTATATCTAGCGTTTTTGTCTCAATCCTGATTATATGGGTATGAAGTCAGTCTGAAATTTTAGTTAAGTTATAAAAATATGGTAATTTTGGGGTTAAAAACACTACATATATAAAATGTTATAGTTTTTGCTTACTATATATAGTGTTTCTGCCTAAATTATAATTCCTAGGGATAGACAAAGATTGAAATTTTATAACTGAGACCTTTTTGAGTTATAAAATTACAGCGCTTCCCGTTGTTATGAGGTACAAAATTTTAGGTTTGAGGCAACAGGGAACAGGCAACAGGCAACAGGGAATAGAGAATAGAAAAGAATAAAAACAACTGTACCTCATAGCTTCGGAAACTGCTGTAAATATCAAACGTTATAGTTTTTGCTTACTATACGCAAATACTATTTCACTTAAATTCTATTCAGTTTCAATAGCAGCTTGTCTAGCAATTTCTAACCAATTATCATATTTTTCCTGATTATTTTCTACCCACTCTTGGGCATGACGCAAAATATCTTTTTCTTGATTTTCTCCTTCTTTAATGCGTAAACTTTCAGCGCTCATATCTACTACTGGAATTTGAACTAATTCAAACCACTTTTTAGCAACTGGGTTAGCTTTTAAAAATTTTTTATTAGCGACAATACGCTGTTTAAATATGGGAAAGCCAAAATTTTTTTCATCTATAGATGTATATGTTTCAGTCAAATTTCCCATAGATTCTGGTAAGGAGGTAAAAGGAACTGCTAACCAAACTACATCTTTATTTCGTTTTAATTGTGTAGATATCCAATGAGGCTCGTAGGCATAATAAATAATAGGTTTTCCCTGCTTGTAGCGACTTATTGCATCTTTTAGGAGAGTTTCATATTGTCCTTGATTATGTTCTACAGTATCTTCTAACCCATAAGTTTTGAGATGATGGTTAATTGCTAATTCACAAGACCAACCAGGATTACAACCAACTAAATTTGCTTTGCCATCTCCATCGGAGTCAAAAAGTTTGGCTATTTCTGGATCTTTTAATTGTTCAATGTTAGTAATTCTATATTTCTCCGCTGTTTTTTTGTTAATTTGATATCCTTGGATTCCTGGAGGGGTTAAAATTCCAACTCTCTCTAATTTTTCTGTACCACCAGAATTTTCAAAGTATTGTTTGTGTTGTGGTTCATAATAAACGGTGCTATAGTCTAAATCTCCATTGGCAAGAGAAATATAAATGGGAGGATATTCAATTTGTTTTGGTTTTTCTATGTTGTAGCCTAATTTTTCTAGACCAATATTTACAATTTCGGTTTGAAATAATTCTTGTACAAAGGTACTATTGGCACTCCGAATAGTAACTGCTTTGGAATTAGGAAACTGTTGACAAGAGGTGAAAATTATTAATAAGCTTGTGAGGACTGTTCCTAAGAAAATTTTCAGGTATTTTTGTTTCATTTGAGTTTAATAGAAATAATATAAGAGTAATTTTTAGCTGAATTAAGTAAAGTAGTAAAAAATTGAGAATCTCAATAGATTTTAATTTTGGCAAACTTCGATATTTTGATTCTTTATAACTCTATTCTAAATTTTAAATCTAGACTCACCTTGATTTATGTTTTTTTAATCTAGAAAAATATAGTTTTCCCATTGGTTGAATAGTACATATAAACCATGAATATTTTGCCTTTCATTTCAGATTTTTTTTGATTTTAACTACTCTAGCAATACACATTTAGATATTTTGAAATTAATAAATGCTATTTCCCGAACATTTCCATAGAAAAAACCTTGATTATACATTTAGTTTTTACTTTTGAATTACCCACAATTATAAATAAACTAAACTTATAATTTCAATACTAAATCACTTTCAAAATCGGGAATATTCTTTCGAGTTGAGACTGAAATATTTTTGATTTCAGTCTCAGATTTTTTAAATCATAAAAAATCTCCTAATAGTCAAAAAATTACATCAAACTTTAGGGGACGAAGATCAAGATTAATATGAATCTATTAGGCTTTTTTCCTCTTCCCTAAAATTCTCAAAAATTTTAACTTTAAAACTGCCCAAATTCTGTAATTAATTAGCAGCTTGTCTAGCAATTTCTAACCAAGTATCATATTTTTTCTGATTATTTTTTATCCACTCTTCAGCATGGCGCAAAATATCCTCTTCTTGGTCTTCACCCTCTTTAATGCGTAAACTTTCCGCATTCATATCTTCTATTGGAATTTGAACTAATTCAAACCACTTTCTAGCAATGGGGTTAGCTTCTAGGAATTTTTTGTTAGCTACTATACGCTGTTGAAGTATAGGAAAGCCAAGATTTTTTCCATCTACTGATGTATCTTTTTCAGTTATATTTCCCATAGATTCTGGTAAAGAGTTAAAAGGAACTTCTAACCAAACTACATCTCTATTTCGTATTAATTGTGTAGATATCCAATGAGGATTGTAGCCATAATAAATAATAGGTTTTCCCAGCTTGTAACGACTTATTGTATCTCTTAGAAGAATTTCATATTCTCCTTGATTATGTTCTACTGTATTTTCTAGTTCATAAGCTTTGAGATGATGGTTAATGACTAATTCACAAGACCAACCAGGATTACAACCAACCAAATTTGCTTTACCATCTCCGTCAGAGTCAAAAAGTTTGGCTATTTTTGGATCTTTTAATTGTTCAATGTTAGTAATGTTATATTTATCGGCTGTTTTTTTATCAATTTGATATCCCTGAATTCCATTAGGAGTTAACACTCCAACTTTCTCTAACTTTTCCTCACCACCAGAATTATCAAAAAATTCTTTGTGTTGTGGGTCATAATAAACGATACTATACTCTAAATCTCCATTGGCAATGGAAATATAAATTGGAAGGTATTCAATTTGTTTTGGTTTTTTCACGTTATAGCTTAAATTTTCTAGACCTATATTGACAATATAGGTTTGAAATAATTCTGGCATCCAGGTACTATTGGCACTACGAATAGTAACTATTTGAGAATTAGGAACTTGTTGACAGGATGTGAAAATTATTAATAAGCTTGTGAGGATCGTTCCTAAGAAAATTTGCAGGTGTTTTGGCTTCATTTGAGTTTGATTGAAAAAATTAATAGATAGGATTTAACAATTTGATAATTTAAAGATATATAAACTGTTTTAGCAAAAGGTAAATATCTGATTATAGCTATTATGAAAATTCATTAATGATTAAGTGATCAACTATATATATTCAAACAACTATAGCAATATGAATTTAGATATTTGATATTACTAAATGCTGTTGGCCAAGTATTTCAGTCAGAAAAACCTTGGTTAGAAGTTACTTTTAATTTTTGAATTGCCCATAGTACTATGGAAACTAAACTTATAAACTCAGTCCTAAGTCCTATATAGCAATCCTCCGCATATTCGTGGCAAAAATCTTACTGCTTTTTAGGGAACACTTAACTGGCAATAGGAAACAGGTAAGAGTTTCAACTTTTTTATTTACTTTTTAATCAACTGCAACCTATGCACGGATTGCTATATAGCGTTTCTCAAATTGGTGAGATACAGTTTTAGATACCCCCTGCCCCCATATCCCCCCTAACCGACCTTTTTAAGGAGGGAAGCGCTTAAAAAGGGGGGGATGTTTCAAAATACCCCTTTTTAAGGGGGATTTAGGAGGATCGTAAATCTACCTCATCTTTATGAGAAATGCTATATAACTTTCAAAATATGCAATATTCTCTTAAGTTGAGACTGAAATATTTTCTATCCAGTCTCAGCTTTATTCTAATTTTTAAAGTTTGCTAATTGCAGAATATTTACAGGAGTTTTTAGGAAAGCAAGGTCAAGCTTAATATTAATCTATTTTACTTTTTCCCTGTTTCCTAAAATGCTCAATTTTTTTACTTCCAAAACTACAAAAATTTTATAACTAATTAGCAGCTTGTTTTGCTGTTTCTAACCAACTATCATATTTTTCCTGATTATTTTTCACCCACTCTTGGGCATGACGCAAAATATCTGCTTCTTGGTCTTCACCCTCTTTAATGCGTAAACTTTCCGCATTCATATCTTCTATTGGAATTTGAACTAATTCAAACCACTTTCTAGCAATGGGGTTAGCTTCTAGGAATTTTTTGTTAGCTACTATACGCTGTTGAAGTATAGGAAAGCCAAGATTTTTTCCATCTACTGATGTATCTTTTTCAGTTATATTTCCCATAGATTCTGGTAAAGATGTAAAAGGTACTTTCAACGAAACTACATCTTCTCCTGGTTTTAATATTGTAGATATCCAGTGAGGATTATAAGCATAATAAATAATTGATTTTCCTTGCTTGTAGCGAGTCATACCATCTGCCAGAAGAATTTCATATTGTCCTTGATTATGTTCTACTGTATCTTCTAATCCATAAGCTTTAATATGATGGTTAATAACTAATTCACAAGACCAACCAGGATTACAACCAACTAAATTTGCTTTCCCATCTCCATCGGAGTCAAAAAGTTTGGCTATTTTTGGATCTTTTAATTGTTCAATGTTAGTAATATTAAATTTATCGGCTGTTTTTTTGTCAATTTCATATCTTTGTATTCCATCAGGAGTTAAAATTCCGACTTTCTCTAACTTTTCTTCACCACCAGAATTTTCAAAGTATTGTTTGTGTTGTGGTTCATAATAAACGGTGCTATAGTCTAAATCTCCATTGGCAAGAGAAATATAAATGGGAGGATATTCAATTTGTTTTGGTTTTTCTATGTTGTAGCCTAATTTTTCTAGACCTATATTGACAATATAGGTTTGAAATAATTCTTGCACAAAAGTACTATTGGCAGTACGAATAGTAACTGTTTGAGATGTTGGCGCTTGTTGGCAGGAGGTGAAGATTATTAAGACACTGGTTAGGATTGCTCCTAAGATTATTTTGAGGGATTTTTGTTTCATTCTGCTTAGATACAAAAACTTTTAATTTTAATATATAGCAATTCCACCTGATTTGTAAAATTTATCCATAAATATTCTGGCTATACCTAACTTTTAATTTGATTACTATTTACTAATTATTTAGGACTGATTTATGATAGTTTATAATAAATTTATAAATTAGAGAATTTTACAAAAAGGTAATAAGTATTATTTTTGTTGGTTTTAAAATTAGTTATTAATTCTTGGATATTAAGAAAAATATCATATTTTTTTAGTTGAATTTTCATAATTCACTTGTTGGTAAATACTATAAATAATACAAGATTTATATTTTGTTTGAGGGTGATTTTTCGCGGAATGGAGTTAAAGATTTAGCTCTATCACGATCATCTTCTAGGTTGTCAGAAGCCAAATTATGCAAATATTCTAGGTTGTACAAAAAGCAAACTACAGTCACGTCAAAGAATAAGGGACTTCCAAGAAATAAATTATCCAATTTTTGAACTAGACCTGTTTGTTTAGCTGCCTCTACTCCCTAATGCCTAAATTCAGAATTGTATATTTTTAAATTTGGAAGTCCCTAAGTCAATCAAAGCCCTCTCACTAACTCCCTATTGCCTCAAGCAGTTGTCAAAAGCAATCAATGGCAAGCGACCTAGTAGCAATGGGCAACATGAGTGCCTGTGATGCTCACAACTTATCACATCATTATCTTTCTCTCAAATATAATACCTTAACCCTTAACTCTAGCTTGTTTTATAATGTTCAACTTCGATAGTAGTATGAACATTTCCCCGTGGAAAAAAATCACCTTTAATTTTGACTTCTAAAGGATCACAAGCTGCTACAAAGTCATCTAAAATTTGATTCACTGATTCTTCATGAGAAATGTAGCGATCGCGATAACTATTGATATACAATTTTATGGCTTTCAACTCTACTACTCGTTCATTGGGAACATATTTTATGTAGATTGTCGCAAAATCTGGATAACCAGAAAAAGGACATTTACAAGTAAATTCTGGTAAACTGATATTTATCTCATAACGTCGTCCGATACGAGGATTTGGAAAAGTAATTAACTCTCCCTCTAATATATTCCTTTCTCCATATTTAAGTTCTTGCATATTTGCATCTTGAGATAGTGCATCACTATTTTCAGAGTTATTCATAATATATTAATCAAACAAAATCCAACTATTTAGAGATTCAATTTATCTAAGCAAATATTTTTTTGATTGTTACTTGACGAATTTATGTTTTATTGGTCTAATTGCACTAATTATCAGCCATAATTATTGAAAAACATCCATCAAATTAATATTACATAGTAACATAATGCAAAATATCAGCACATCTGGTAAAATTGGACTTAATTCAGAAAATAACTATTCTCCATCTGTACCTATTTCTTTATATAGAGAAGCTACTGCTGAACTACAAGCAGCTCAAATCAAGCTGGAATCTCTCAAAGTTCATAATGAACAGTTAATGCAGCAAAATCAAAAACTGAGAATAGAAATTGAAAAAGTGATTAACTCTGCAATGCAGTTACAAGAAGCTTTGAATGCTGCCCAGTCAGTAACCCAGGTAGCCCAACCACAAATACCGTCTTTTCCTCACTCTCAATCTAGCGTTAATACTGTTAGCTCTAATTACTTAAGTTCTAGTTTTAAAGTTGATTCTCCTGAAATATCATCCTCTTCTCCTTCTCTACCATTTACCGAGCCTAAACCAACAGATCCAGATTTTCCAGAACATCTATTTACAGAAGAATCAGATAAGAGCCACTATAATAGATTTTCTAATGCTACACAAGTATCTAACCTGAATGGAATTTGGTTAGTAGTTGCTGTTTGTCTGATTGTAATTGCTGCATTTGGTGCTGGCTATTGGGTAGTAAGGCCAATTTTAAATCAGCGATAGAACTCTGTTCAGCTTTACTAAGTACTTGACATCTTCCCGAGCCTGCTCTCACAAGACACTATGAGATTTCCTAAAATTTCTGATAAGCACTTTCTGCTGCCTTTTGCCTCCTGCGGAGGAGCTGCGCTTTTTCGTATAGGGAATGGGGAGCATTCATGTCGGCGACAGCCGAAACATGTCCCGCAGCGAAGCATAGGATCTACCTTTTGAGTTTACTCCCTACATACTTCGGACAGGCTTCGCCAGCGCGGTTTTTGTTGTCTAGCCCATAAGCGGGCGCTGACACTGGGAGTCCCGCAGCCTTCTTGCTGGAAGTTTCTTTGGGTATTGCCTCTCTCAGAGGAGCTAACCCTAACGTTGACGCGGGTTCCCATCCACCAAATGTTTATACTTGCGTTAATGTCGCAGTCATGGTGACTACCGCACTCTTGGCAATCCCAGTATCTTAATACTTAGAGGTAATTTTTCCGGTATATGCCTAAAATTAGAGTATTGCTGATTAATAATAATTTATGCTTCTTAAGGAAGAGTCCGAAATTTTAGATAGTTTAGCAAAAGACGAGTAGAATATTTGAGCATCTCAAGGTACTTAGAGTAGCAAAGGGTTTTGCGACTCAAGGGGTGACAGTTCAATAATTGATAATTGATAATGGATAATTGATAATTACCTCTGGTTAAAACCCACATTTCGCACGACAAAATGTAGTATACAAAGAGGCAGAAGTTTGAGTAAGTATTTAGACTTATAGTATTGGTAAGAAGCGATCGCAAATCAATAGAATGGTATCAGTTTCCAGAACTCACCAATAGACGAATTCAAAAATAGCCAAAGTCTCTCTATCACCTGACTACTCCGTTTTTAATAATTGCCAAGTGCTTTCATTTTACAGTATTATTCAATTGTTGATTATTTTAGCGCTTTACCTGTTTGGGTCTCAAGTTTCTCAATTGAGCAGATAGTATCTTTGACAACTTGGAGGAAAAAACTTTAATAATTCTAAACGTTCTGGAGTTAAATTAGATATGCTCTTAACTCCAGAATTAATCAATAAATGAATCGACTGGAAACATTGAAATATCCAACGTAAAGTTGGTCTATTAGTAGGACTGCCTAGTTGATTTTTTACAGTAGATTTAGTCCGGTTTAAAGTTTGACGTAGTTGACGTTGTCCTAAAGTATAAACCAATAAACATAAGCCCATAATTAATCCCAAAGCTTCAATTCGATGAGGGGATTTAAGGAAGATACTATCAGTTTAAAACAGGGGGTCTTTGAGAAACCTAAAACCTCTCTCAACAGATTGTTGTCCCTTGTATTTAGATAACATTTCTTCCGTAGTTAATTCCATCCTATCCAGGACATTTGTTGCCAGTATAAATCGACCTGCTCGTTTTGTTTCTAGTTCTATTTTTGACTCTCTTAAGCCAACTTCAACTTGGACTTTACAAGGAAAATCTGTATCAAATTTTGACTCTACGAATTGAACATTAATTTGTTTAATTTCGTGATATAAAAACTTTTTTAACAGCTTTCTTGTTGCTGTTTCTGCATCTGGTATACAAGCAAACTTTTCAGATTTCAAGGTGCGGAGTTTTTTGTCAACTTCAGCTCGTTCTTTCTGGATTTTTTTCTCTAGGTTTTTCAAATCCGATTCTCGGCGTAGTTGACTTTCAAGGATTAACCATCTCTGTGGAATCCCCCCATAAGTTTGTGATAGTTCTTGATAGCTATATCCTTTAATCTGACTAGGACTCAAATGGAACCCATCTATTTCTTGAACTAGCTTTGATCGCTCTTTTATACGAACCGGGACTCGGCTTAACCATTTAATATTTGTTAGTAACTGTATATTTTCGTATTGATATAAAGCACTATCTGCCACCATTAAACTGTCAAAATTTAACTGATTTTTGAAATCTTTAATGGCTTGCACAAATTGTTTTTGGCGGCTATTCATTTCCCGACCCAATTCTCATCCACAATGGTACATCTCCATCGTTTGTACAAATTAAATCCATTATAAATTGTTTTAAATCAGGTCGTTTATCTCTGGAATATCCATAAGTTATTTTGATGGTTTTTGCCTCTAAATCTTCTTCAGGTTTATCCTCAAGTGTCTGATAATCTCCATGAACATGAAATGAACTTGAATCTAAATGAACCGTACTTGTTTCTAGATCATAAATTTTCACTGCTTCTAACACTACAGACATGAAAATCTCATTTAACCCTCTGCGATAAAGTTCGTCTAATACCAGACCTAATTTATCATCATTAAAATACTCTGTTTTCACACCTTTTCCAATTAAGTGTTCTATAGATTTTCCATCAAAAAATCGACTAAATAAGTATAATGGAGATGACACTAATCCTAACCCATTTAAAACCATTCCTTTCACTACTTGACCCCCTGTTATTTTTTCTGGTAATTGAACTCCTGCGTTGTTGATTAATTTTCTGTTCTATACCAATCTCATCAATGATTCCTGCTACCAACCCTAAGTGGTCTATATTAGTCACTTCTATTGACATTTTCTCATCTTTTTTGATGTTCACCTTTAGCTCTAGAATTACACTTTCAGGTTTTTTTTTCTTGAGTTTAAATACTTACTCAAACTTCTGCCTCTTTGTATACTACATTTTGTCGTGCGGAATGTGGGCTAAAAGGAAGAGGATTGAACAAAAGGAAAATTTTTTCTTGTTTCTCCTTATAAAGGAGAGGCTTTAAACCTTAATTTTTCGGTAATGTCGAAGTCAATATTTTCTTCTTCCACCCTGATCATATAAGTTTGATTAACTAAGCGATCCTATTGAGGGATAAAACAAGGGTACACAGAATAACAATCACTACATACCAAAAACTATGCCAACACCTAATTATTAACTACAAATATTCAAAGGTTTTACTGCTGCCTTTCGCTGGGCGATATGAAACGTAGTAGTGTTGCGTCAGAAAATTGTCTATCACCCATAACAAGATTCCCGGCTGCCAATGATTAACTACTGCCCAAATCCCAGTTTTGTTTTTATTGTGGTCGATAAAAGTGTGTGACTCATCAATTTCAGTAGATTTCAGGTATCTTTTGCTCTTTGGGGGCATCTGATAATTTTTTACCTGCATCTCTAATCCATGTGATACATAGTTGTATGATCAACCTCTGTTGCTCTTTCAGATACCTCCCAAAACCATGCTATTGAAATAAATCTTTAGACATAGTTATTTAATCTGTGGCGAATAGGGTTGAATTTTACGGTATTCAACGAATTGACAACCACAGATTTAGTATGGGAAACAATGTCAGAGAAGTATCTTGCTGTTTTTCCTGATTTGGGTAGAGTGACATTTTGTACATTTCATGCTCTGAATTCTACAAAATTTATCATTCATTTTCAGCAATGTCTACTAAAGATTAAGTTGATTTTGGTTGGTTTAGTTATTAGTTTCTATAGGTTGTAGGAAACTTTAAAACATTTTTAAGACTTATCTAAATATGTTTCAGGAATACCCAACTATTCAACTTCATTAATTAGTTGCTAGTTCAACTTGATTTACACCAAACTTTTAGCATTTTGATTTTTTGTAGCAGTATCTTGGACTTCCATCTCAGGTTCAAAACCGCGCTTAATCTCTGTCAATTTTATTTGTTTAGCTTGGAGAGCAGTTTCTAGAATCTCTATAGCTTTGTGTGGGTTTCCATGGCCACAAAAGAATAAGTCAGCCGCAAAGTAACCTAATTCAGGCCATGTATGGATAGCAATATGAGATTCTGCTAGTGTTGCCGTTGCCGTCACTCCATGAGGACTAAACTGATGAACACATAAATCTATTAAGGTTGCTCCTCCTGCTGAAATTGCATCAATTAAAGAGCGACGTATACGTTCTGGGTCGTTGAGCAGCTCTGCGGGAGAATGCCAAGCATCAACGACTAGATGGGTTCCCAATTGTTTCATTCTGCGCGGTTATACCTCCACCCGATAAGGTCTCCAGTTTTTTACTATATCACAAATTTTTTGAATTTGTTAACTATGAGTAGTTAGGGCTTGCTAAATAAAATTCAAACAATGAGCAGTCAAGATGAGCGATAAATTTTAATTAGTAAGGCGATGGGGTAAGAAGGGGAAAAGTTTTTGCATATCCCAGATTCGGTGTTCCCTAAGCTCACCCATAAGACTTTTTCAATAAAGTGGTTAATAATTAACTACTTTGTTGAAATCTAGCATTTGAGGCAAAGTAACTTTAGTACCTAGTCTAGCTTTAAAATGTGGTTCATTAATTGATAATGGATAATTGATAATTACCTCTGGTTAAAACCGTGAGGGAATTGAAGATTGGGAAATATCATTTCTCTTCTCTTGGTCGATTGGATA
>NZ_JBNHER010000184.1:0-4262 GCF_050015975.1 Dapis purpurea BLCC-M126
CTCTACTGTAATGATTCTGGTTTTATTATAAGTGATCATCCGAACATGATATAACCTAATAATATTTAAAATTTGGAGGTAAAATCCATGAAAGCAGTAGGTTTAACTCAATATTTACCCATTAACAACGAAAATAGTCTGTTAGATGTTGAAATTCCTAAACCCACAGCTAAAGGTAAAGATTTACTGGTACAGGTTAAAGCTATTTCTGTTAACCCAGTAGATTATAAAGTTCGCTCTCCTCAAGATAAAGTTGAATCTGAACCCCGTATTCTTGGTTGGGATGCAGCAGGTATCGTGGTAGAAGTTGGAGAAGAAGTAACAGAATTTAAACCTGGAGACGAGGTTTATTATGCAGGAGATATTACTCGTCCTGGTAGCAACAGCGAGTTTCATTTGGTGGATGCCAGAATTGTCGGTCGCAAACCCAAGAATTTAGATTTTGCTCATGCAGCAGCTTTTCCTCTTACTGGTATCACTGCTTGGGAAGCTCTGTTTGAAAGATTGAATATTGATAAAAAAGGAGCAGATGCGGGTAAATCAATTTTAATTATCAATGGTGCAGGGGGAGTTGGTTCCATTACCATTCAAATAGCGAAAAAGCTAGCCAAACTGAATGTCATTGCTACAGCTTCTCGTCCTGAAACTATCGCTTGGTGTCAAAAACTTGGTGCTGATGAGGTGGTCAATCATCGCAATAATCTTGCGGAAGAGATTGATAAAGTTGGTTATCAAAATGTCGATTATATTCTTTGCTTGAACGACACCGATGGTCACTGGGAAGCTATGACTAAAGCGATTAAACCCCAAGGTATGATTTGTTCTATTGTGGAAAATGAACAACCGTTAGACATGGAAACTTTAAAGAGTAAGAGTGCTGGCTTTGTTTGGGAATTTATGTTTACTCGCTCCATGTATCAAACAGAAGATATGGCAGAGCAAAGTAATTTACTTAATGAGTTGAGTCAACTGATCGAAGATGGTGTAATTGTTACAACTTGCAATGAGGTAGTCAAACCGATCGATGCTAAAAACTTACGGGATGTTCATCAACGTCTTGAAAAGGGTAGAACTATTGGAAAAATTGTTCTAGCTGAATGGAGTTAATCTTTAACTGTAAGCATTCAGCCGTCAGCTAGGCTCTTTTCCTTTCCTGGGGAATGCTGCCTCTTTCAGAGGAGCTTTCCTGCGGAATGCTGCGCAAACGCTAACGGTAACAGCTATAAGCTATTGCTTTGAGCGAGTGATAAAAGCAATATTTAATAGAGAATTGAAAAATCTTACTAGAAAAGTCAGCTCCAAAGTCTGTACTCATTTAAACCCCGTTCTTAAGCACAGGTTTTTATTGCTGATAGCTGACAGCTAATAGCTGAATGCTTACCTTTAACTAGCTCTCAGCTTTCAGCTTTTGCCATCATTTCAGGTGAGTTGTTACAGTTACTATTCAATTATCTGTTTTATATCATGTTCGGATAATCACTTATAATAAAGTTTTTGTTTGTAGGATGGCTTCAGGTTCAACTTTAGACAGGGCTTCAGCCCTACTACGGACTTGAATTATAAAAACTATTTAACCGAACATAATATTACTGATTTCTCCAATGTATTGTCGCCCCAAATAATAGCGGAATCCTGTTTTTTGAGGTGTGTTTTTCCAACAATTATCAAACTGTTGGTACCACATTTAAAACCAAGGGAGCATTGCAGCATTGCTTGTTTTTTCATTGCTAGCGATACCTTTGAAGTAAAATCGTTGATATACAAGACAAGCATTATATAATTTTGATTATTAAGTTGTGTAAGTCCCATTAGGAAAAAGCATACAGAAAACTATCTTCCTACTCCCTCAAAAATATAAATTCATTTTTTAGCATGAATATAATCAACAAAGTAAAATTGAGGAATTAACCACAATTTTAACCAAGCATAAATTCCTATTCCTAAAAGTGCTGTAATTACTAAAGGTAAACCTATTTGAATCCGCAAATTATCTGGGAATATAGCTACTCCAGACACAATAATTATGAAATAAGTTATAAGTAAAAATTGTAATCGTTGTAGATTTTTCAACGCCTGCCGACAACTACTACAATGCTGAGTATGTTGTTTGTAACGATCCAATAGTAAGGTGCGATCATTATTTATTAGAGAGTTATTTGAATCATTAATTCCCACTTCACTCCAAGGTAATTTACCATGACAATATTTATCAAACCAATTTCTAAACTCAATTACTAAACGGTCTGCACTTGTAGTTAATTTATAAGCTGTTTTCCAACTTTCAGTTGATTGTTTTTGTTGCAGTAAATGTTCTTGCTGATTTAGTAAAACCATATCTCCATCTATCAGCAAATTTCGAGTTTTGATATGATCCCACCAACGCGGTTTAAACCTGTGAAGTGTGTTCCCAAAATTCCTAGTAGACTGAGCAATAATTCTAGATTTACCAGGAGATATTGGTATACAATAAGTAACAAGTCCTACTTTCTTTCCAGTATCACCAATAGTAGTTGCATATTCTAACCGACAAGGAGGTTCAAAAGTAATTTTTGTGAAGCCTTTTGAAATAGAAACTTCAACTAAATTAATTGTAGATTGGAGAATCTCCATAGGTATAGGTCTTGCTTTGTCTCGATTACCCAGTACACCATGATGAGCAAAAGGAGCATGACTAGGATCTGCTAAATTTTCTATGAGAATTTCCCAACCATATTCTAGATCGCGGATATAAGAAGACCAGACAAAACCTTTCTCAGCATCTATTTGTGATGATAATGGTAGGGGTGTGGTAGTAGCTAGGTCTGCTGTTTTCGCATCAGGCCAAACCCAGAGTAAATCATTTTTTTGACGCACTGGTAAGGCAGTTACACAAAAATTTTTCTGATTTTTTTCTATAATTTCCTGATTTTCAGCTTGGGGAATATGAGTACAGATACCTTGAGAATCAAATTGCCAACCATGATAACTACACATTAAATTACCAGTTTTGTCATCAACTCGACCTTCACTTAAGGGTGCTAAACGGTGAGGACAAACATCTAAAAATACCTGGTAATTTTTAGAATATTTTGGCTTCCAAATGACTAGACGCATTCCCAATAGAGTTACGGGAACAGGAATTTCTGGATCTAGGTCTTCAATAGGTGAAAGAGGATACCAATGTTGAAAAAAGTTGAATTCGGTTTGCATTTTATTTGTTGTTATAGTTCAATAAATTACAATTTGGGAAAAATTCGACGACTACATTGAATATTACTAAGTTTTGTCTCTATATCTAGATTTTGGCATACTTTTTATAGCAATTCATTTTTTAGCATGGATATAATCAACAAAGTAAAATTGAGGAATTAACCACAATTTTAACCAAGCATAAATTCCCATTCCTAAAAGTGCTGTAATTACTAAAGGTAAACCTATTTGCCTCCGCAAATTATCTGAAAAAATAGCAACTCCAGACACAATAATTATGAAATAAGTTAGAAGTAAAAATTGTAATCTTTGTAGATTTTTTAATGCCTCCCGACAACTACTACAATGCTGAGTATGTTGTTTGTAACGATCCAATAGTGAGGCATGATTATTATTTACTAGAGAGTTATTTGCATCACTAATTCCTACTTTACTCCAAGGTAATTTACCATGACAATATTTATCCAACCAATTCCTAAACTCAATTACTGAACGGTCTGCACTTGTAGGTAACTTATAAGTTGTTTTCCAACTTTCACTCTTATATTTTTGTTGTAGTAAATGCTCCTGCTGATTTAGTAAAACCATATCTCCATCAAAAGTCAAATTCCAAATTTTCAGATGATTCCACCAACGGGGTATTAACCGATGTATTGTTTGAGCAAAGTTCCTAGAATATTGAACAACAATTCTAGATTTTCCAGGGGATACAGGTAAACAATAAAGAATAAGTCCTAATTTTTTTTCACTATCACTAATACTAACTAAATATTCTAACCGACAAGGAGGTTCAAAATTAATTTTTACAAGATTGTTTCCATGTGAGAAATAGAAAATTTCAATTAAATCGATCGTTGATTGTACAATCTCCATCACTATTGGTATTGTTTTATTTCTATTACCTTGTACTCCATGATGAGAAAAAGGAACATGACTCGGATCTCCTACATTTTCTACTAGAATTTCCCAATCATATTCTAGATCGCGGACATAATAAGACCACACAAAACCTTTCTCCGCATCTATTTGTGATGATAATGGTAGGGGTGTGGTAGTAGCTAGGTCTGCTGTTT
>NZ_JBNHER010000185.1:0-8773 GCF_050015975.1 Dapis purpurea BLCC-M126
ACTCCCCTACTCCCCTACTCCCCTACTCCCCTACTCCCCTACTCCCTAACTCCCCAACTCACCATCTAATTACACCGATGCTACCGGATTTGATATCAACTGGCAATAGGGCGATCGCTACCTTTCCCACTCCAGAGAAAAACTGTTGCGCAATAGTTTTATTAATAGGAAGACAGAAACCGGGTTTATCAACGAAGTTTCATCATATAAACCCGGTTTCTTGTTTAGGTGTGTAAGTTCTGATTAACCAACGACAAAATTAACTAACTTACCAGGAACTACTATCACCTTCTTAATATCCTTACCTGCCAAATTACGTTGCGCTACATCTGACTCTCGCGCTAACTTTTCTAAAGTTTCCTTATCTGCTTTTGCCGGCACCTGAATAGTTCCCCTAGTCTTACCTTTTATCTGAATTACCAATGTAATTTCATCTACTACTAAAGCTTCCGGGTCAAACTTCGGCCAAGGATGAGTATGTACTGAACCAAGGTTACCAGCAATTTGCCACAACTCCTCAGTCAGATGTGGTGCAAAGGGTGTCAATAACAATAGCAAAGTTTCCAAACCTTCAGCATAAATAACTGAATCTTTGCAACTAGCATCACTAAGAGCATTACTCAACTTCATCATTTCAGAAACAGCAGTATTAAATTGATAATCTCCATCTAAATCTTCCGTTACTTCTTTGATAGCAGTATGCACCGCTCGTCGCACATCTTTCTCTGCTTTAGTTAACTCCTCACCAAATCTACCTTCTATCCAACTCAAACCTTTATGCAAATCATCCTTAGTCTCTTGTTGAGTTTCGGAATGATTCAACTTAGCTTCTATTGCTACCTTGACATCAGCAGCAGCATAAACTTTCACCACATTTTTTAGTTTAAATGCAGAAATATTTTTAGTTATTTCAGTAATCAAATACCGAGACCAACCCAAATCTTTCAAGTCTGCTTGAGTAATACCATTGGTTTTTGCTTTCAACTCACTGAAACTATTATTTGTAGAAAATTGCGTTACCAAAGACCAGACTCGGTTCAGGAAACGAAACTGACCTTGTACATCAGCATCATCCCACTCTAAATCTTTTTCCGGTGGCGCTTTAAACAAGATAAACATCCGCGCCGTATCCGCACCATATTTTGCCATCACCTCCAACGGATCGACACCGTTATATTTAGACTTAGACATCTTCTCAAAGAAGACTTCTAATTTATCCCCAGTTTTTGGGTCTTTCGGTTCTTCCGGGTTAACATCTGCGAAAGGAATATATTTACCAGTCACGGGATTTTTGTAAGTAATACCTTGCACCATTCCTTGAGTTAACAACCGTTGGAAAGGTTCGTCAAAATTACACAAACCTCTGTCGCGCAAAACCTTGGTAAAAAATCGGGAATATAACAAATGTAAAATCGCGTGTTCGATACCACCAACATATTGATCTACAGGCAACCAGTCATTTACCATTTCCGAATCAAACACCTGCTGTTCATTTGTCGCATCTGGATAACGCAGGTAATACCACGACGAATCAATAAAAGTATCCATCGTGTCAGTTTCTCGTTTTGCCGGAGTACCACAACTAGGGCAAGGAACATTTACCCAATCTTCTAATTTTGCCAAAGGTGACGGACCACGACCAGAAAATTCCACACTTTCCGGCAACTTTACAGGCAAATCTGCATCTGGCACAGGTACAGCACCACATTTTGGACAGTGAATAATAGGTATTGGTGCGCCCCAGTAACGTTGTCTAGAAATCAACCAATCCCTCAAACGATATTGTATGCGACCTTCTCCATAACCTTCATCTTCAGCAAGTTGAATAATTTCTTTTTTAGCAAAAGTAGATTTTTCCCCATTAAACGGACCAGAGTTAACCATAATGCCGACATCGGTATAAGCTTCTGACATCTCATCATCATCATTATCCGAGTCATCTGCCACAATTACAGTTTTGATGGGTAGATCATATTGTTTAGCAAACTGGAAGTCGCGCACGTCATGAGCGGGTACTCCCATAACAGCACCTGTACCATATTCATAGAGTACATAATCGGCGATCCAGATAGGAACTTCCTTGTTATTAAATGGGTTGATAGCTTTACCACCAGTAGGAACGCCACGTTTTGGTTTATCTTCAGCAGTACGTTCTAGTTCACTTTCGGCAGCAACTTCTTTAATAAAATTTTCGACGGTAGCTTGTTGTTCTGGGGTTGTCACCTGTTCTGTCAAAGGATGTTCGGGTGCCAAAACAACGTAACTAACGCCGTAGACAGTATCAGGTCTCGTGGTGAAAACTCCGATTTTTTTATCCATCCCCACGATGGGAAATTCTAAATAAGCTCCGACAGATTTTCCTATCCAATTTGCCTGCATAGTTCTCACTCTCTCTGGCCAACCAGGCAATTTATCTAAGTCGTTGAGGAGTTGTTCGGCGTAGTCAGTAATTTTGAAGAACCATTGACGCAACAATTTACGTTCCACTTTTGCACCGGAACGCCAAGAACGACCTTCACCATCCACTTGTTCGTTGGCCAGTACAGTTTGGTCAATGGGGTCCCAGTTAACGGCGGATTCTTTTTGATAGGCCAGACCAGCTTGGAAAAATTGAAGAAATATCCATTGAGTCCAACGGTAATATTCGGGGGTGCAGGTGGCGACTTCTTTATCCCAGTCGATGGAGAAACCCAAACGTCTTAGTTGTTCTTTCATTTGGGCAATATTTTGAAGAGTCCATTTAGCCGGAGGAATGCCCCGGTCAATGGCTGCGTTTTCTGCGGGTAGTCCAAAGGCGTCCCAACCCATGGGGTGAAGGACACGATAACCTTGCATCCTTTTGAGTCGGGCAATAACGTCGGTGATGGTGTAGTTACGAACATGACCCATGTGTAAGTTACCGGATGGGTAAGGGAACATGGATAGAGCGTAGAATTTAGGCTGATTATTGTTTGTAGGGGTTTGGTCTTGGTTTTGTTCAGCCCAGGTTTTTTGCCACTTTTGTTCAATGGATACAGGGTTATACTTGGAGTCCACTGTTTTTTTCTCCGTAAATTATCTTCAGTAGTCTAGTTTTCTTGATTATTTTGACATATTCCTCGACTATGAGGATTGATGGTTACATCATAATACACGATGTAATATATAAACTTCGGAAAAGTTATTAATTGTCTTAGTTGGGGAAAGATTATTTTGAACTTCTAAACTGCATAACTGCAGGAGTAATAGAACTATTAATAGTCGGAGCGATCGCCTTTCTTTCTATTACTCTAATACTCCTATTGTATGTAAGATTAAAATTCCTGAAAATAATAGATCATTTCAGTTATCAGTTATCAGTTATCAGTGAACCTCCGACTTAAAGTCGGAGGCTTGAAATACTGAGTTAAATATTTCTCTTGGTCGATTGGATATGGCGTTTGCTAGCGCAAAGCTCCGCTAACGCGTAGCGTCCCGGAGGGAACGGAAACCTCGCCATCCCATCCTTCGGAATGCTCCGCAAACGACCGCTTTTTCATCCCCTTAAAAGGGGAGGCTTTAGACCTCATTTTTTGGTAAATAAAAAAATAAGTATTAGAACAAATCTTTGATAATTTAACTGCTTCCTGTTCCCCAAAAATTTACCAAAAACCCATAGATAATTACCCCAATTTTTCTTCTCAAGGTTATCAAATAATTAGAGAACTTGGTCGCAATAATATTGGTGGGCGAGTCACTTATCTAGCTGAAAATATCAAGACTCACAAAAACGTAGTTATTAAACAATTTCAATTTGCCAAATTAGGAGCAACTTGGGCAGAATATGATGCCTACTCTCAAGAAATTGCAGTATTAAAAAGTCTCAATCATCGAGGGATTCCTTAATACTTAGATTCTTTTCAAACTGCCGATGGTTTCTGCATGATTCAAGAATATATTGCAGCAGAATCAGCAGTAATTTATCGTCAGTGGCAACCCCAAGAAATTAAACAGATTGCTATTTCAGTTTTGGAAATTTTAGTTTATCTCCAAAGTCAACCACAACCTGTTATTCATCGAGATATTAAACCAGAAAATATTTTAATTGACGAGGAGTTAAGAGTTTATTTAGTAGACTTTGGTTTTGCGAGGATGGGAGGAGGAGAAATAGCAGCAAGTAGTGTTGTTAAAGGTACGATGGGATTTATGTCTCCCGAACAAATGTTTAATCATCAATTAACAAAAGCGTCAGATTTATATAGTCTTGGTGCGACATTAATTTGTTTATTAACTGGGATAAAATCTGGAGATATTGGAAATTTAATAGATGCTGATTATCGGATAATTTTTCGTCATTTAATTCCACCATTAGAAAGAGGTTGAATTAATTGGTTGGAAAAGATAACAGAACCAAAATATACTGATAGATATAAAAATGCTGAGGAGGCTTTAGCTGCTCTTCGAGTTTTAGATGTTAACCGTTTACCGAAACTTAGAATTAGTAAAAAAAATCTAGCATTTGCTAGTAATGAATGGTGAGAAAAATTAACAGGTATTATAGAGATTAGTAATCCAATTCCACAGACAATTTTATCTGGTAGATGGGAAGTTGCTCCCCATGTTAATGACCCTCCTCATACTCCTTATGACCATAGTTGGATTTCATTTTCTCCTCAGAGGAGAAATAGCAGCAAGTAGTGTTGTTAAAGGTACGATGGGATTTATGTCTCCCGAACAAATGTTTAATCATCAATTAACAAAAGCGTCAGATTTATATAGTCTTGGTGCGACATTAATTTGTTTATTAACTGGGATAAAATCAGCAGATATTGGCAATTTAATAGATGCGAATTATCGGATAATTTTTCGTCATTTAGTTCCACCATTACAAAGAGGCTGGATTAATTGGTTGGAAAAGATGGCAGAACCAAAATATACTGATAGATATGAAAATGCTCAGGTAGCTTTAGCTGCTCTTCAACCTTTAGATGTCAATCGTTTACCGAAAGTTAGAATTAGTCAAAAAAATCTAGCATTTATTAGCAATAGATGGGGAGAAAAATTAACAGAAACAATCACAGTTAGTAATCCAATTCCAGAAACAATTTTATCTGGAAGGTGGGAAGTTGCTCCCGATGTAAATGACCCTCCTCATACTCCTTATGACCAAAGTTGGATTTCATTTACACCTCATAAGTTTGAAGGCAATAATGTAGAGTGTAAAATTACAGTAGATACCAGTAAGTTAGTCAAAAATGAAATATATAGAAGAGAGATTTTTTTACACAGTAATTCAACATCAGAAACTCAGAAGATAAATATTCAGGTAGAAACTGGTTGTGTGCCTCAATTAGGAGCTGAATCTATTTTCATCTTCTTTTTTATTCGCCTTGTAGTGGCAATGGTTATATTTTACTGTTTTGATTTATTGAAATTCAATCCTCTATTTATTTGGTGGACAGTAATATGTATAACAGTATGTGCTTTAGTGAATTCCATCAATAACAATATTTTTATATCCATCATAATGTTTGGTGTTTTATCTATAATAACTTTTATAATAAAATTGCTCTTATTTTATGGAACTTATTTGATATATGTGCTAGTGGGCTTATTGGAACTATTATTTGAGGATACAATATTATCTGGCTAGAAAAAATGGTACAACCTAATTATAAAGATAGATATTCATCAGCAGAATTAGCACTTGATGCTTTTAGCATTAATTAGCACTCTTGGATTTCTAGCAATTGGGAGGGCTGGTTTTGCGATGTTTAGAGTTTATAATATGCAACTAAATCAAACCATTGAATTCACGAAAATAGAATATTTTTCTCCAGTTAAAGACAAAAGCAAATGCCTCAATCGTCGAAAATAGTTACAGCAGTTTTTTAGTTGATATTGAATGTTCCTAGTGTGGGAATCTTGCCCACTTCGGTGTGTACCTCAACACGGAAATATTCTCAGAGAAACTGTACTTTACTATTTCAACAAAATGCTATAAGTAGACTTTTATTTTCTCGACGTATAGCAAGTTCTACAGTTATAACGTACAGTTGTTGTTCTTATTTTCTGTTCCCTATTCCCTACTCCCTACTCCCTACTCCGTAAAAAATATAATCTTCTTGAAAAGCTGTAAAATTTGAGCTATATTTAATCAGTATCTAATTTGCAATGAATTACAGGGAATAGTATAGCAAGTTCTACAGTTATAACGTACAGTTGTTGTTCTTATTTTCTCTTCCCTACTCCCTACTCCCTAAAAAAATGACAGTAATAATTAATTTCTGGAAAGGTACACTTCGAGATACTGCATATAATGCTATATATGGGTTAGATGTAGGTCACGTTTCCATGCACGTTATTAATGACAAAAACCCAAAAGATGAAATTTATATAAGTCATCATCCTAAAATCAAAAACTCTATAGCTTTTTTGCGAAACCTTAATAAATATGCTTCCTTGGAATCTATCATATTCGATACTTTTATTCCTAGGGCTAAATCGATTTCCTTTAAAAAAGATTGCGATCGTCGGGATGGTAAACCTCATAAGAAAATTGTTATTCATGGTTTAAATGAATCTCGAATAAGAAAGTTTTATCAAAAGTATTTAAAGAATGATTTGTCAGAAAAAAACACTAAATATCATTTTCTCAAAAATAATTGTTGTACAGTTGTAGCTTATTTTATTTGCAAGGGATTAGAGTGTTCTGAAAAAAACTCTAAGCTTTGTTCACCTTCAAGTTATCAAAATGACTCATCTTTTGCACACGACTCTTCTAATATTGAGAAATTGCTTGTGGCATTTAATGACAAATTTTGGTCACCCCGGTCTCTGAAATCTTTTGTTAAAAAAGTCAAAAAGAAAACTGAGAAAAAATATTCTGTACCACGTCTTCCTGTACGTCAAATAAATCTCTTATTACCCTCGTCATTTTAGTGATTTTTTTGATAATTATCAACTATCTAATATTATTTACATGAGTTCATTAATGGATAATGGATAATTGATAATTACCTATAATTAAAACCGTTCTTGATTGAAGATAAGGAAATATTATTTCTTTGTTTTCCCCTATCCAAGGGGAGGCTTTAAACCAGAATTATTTAATTATTAATAATTAATAATTCGGTAAATATTATGACATTTATAATTAATATATGGAAATTTAATACCAAATTGATAAATGTTTATTACAAATAGTTAGGCTGTTTCTAGGAGTCAGGTAGGGCAGCCGTAGGATTGGGTACTTACAGGAGCCAGAAATCATAATGAATAGCTTAAATAACATTTATGAGGATGGAGTTTCTCTTTTATTGAGTATCTTCAAAAAGATTCTTTTCTCATTCTTATACAAAATTAAAATTATCTGTCATCTTTTAATACAAATATAAGCAATTTCCACTCTCTGAAAAATATGAAATCTGTTATTCACAATGGCTTTCTCCGATTAGCTTTAGTCAACATTTTATCTAATTTAATGGTGCCTTTGGCAAGTCTAGTAGACTTAGCTTTTTTAGGTTATTTAGATGAAATTCATCATTTAGCAGGAGTTTCCATTGCCACAGTTTTATTTAACTATATTTACTGGACTTTTGGCTTTTTACGCATGAGTACGACTGGTACAACTGCTCAAGCTAGAGGAAGTGGAAACGATCGGGAAGTAAAGCAAATTTGTCTACGTAATTGTTTAATTGCTTTAGCTATTGCCACGATAATTATAATTTTCAAATATCCTTTGCGAGAAATTGGTTTTAGTTTACTTAGTGCAACTCCAGAAGTTAAAGCTAGTGGTATTAGCTACTATCAAAGTCTAATTTGGGGTGCTCCTGCTACTTTATTAAACTTTGTATTAATAGGTTGGTTTTTAGGACTCGAACAAGGAGGAAAAGTTTTACTATTGTCAGTAGTTAATAAAGGAACAAATATTATCTTAGATTATATTTTTATTGTTCGTTGGGGATGGGAGAGTAGCGGTGCTGGTAGTGCTACAGCAATAAGTCAATATATAACTTTAGTAGTAGGGATAGTTTGTGTTTTTAACTTAATATCTTTGGCAGAAATTCCTCAGTTAATCAAAAATCTTTGGCAACCTCAAGTAATTATAGAAACTTTTATTCTCAATCGAGATATTCTAATTCGTACATTTGCCCTAATTTCTACTTTTGCTATATTTACTAATTTAAGTTCATACATAGATACTTTAGTTTTAGCAACTGATACTTTGTTATTACAGGTAGTGACATTAGCCGCTTATTTTATTGACGGTTTAGCTTTTGCCACAGAAAGTTTAGCAGGAAAAAGTTATGGTGAAGGAAATCAAGAACAATTAAAGGTTTTGGTAAAATTATCAGGAATAATTAGTGTGAGTATCGGGTTGATTTTTGCCTTAATCTTCTGTTTATTCCCGACTCCTTTATTTAGTTTATTGACTAATCATAGTCAAGTTATTAACAATATTAGTAGTTATGTTTTATGGTTAATACCTGTGTTGGGGTTTGGAGGTATGGCTTATATGTTAGATGGTTATTTTCTGGGTTTAACTCAAGGAAATTTATTGCGTAATTCTACATTAATCGCTACTTTAGCAGGATTTTTACCTTTTGCTATCGTGGGTTGGTTATTAAAAAGTAATCATATATTATGGTTAGCTTTAGCAATGTTTATGGCGACTAGAGCGATTACTTTAGGTAAGGCTATTCCTGATACAATGGTTGAAAAATTTTCTCCATCAATAGAAGTTATTAGGAGTCAGGAGACAGGAGTCAGGAGTCAGGAGTCAGAATAAATAGTTTAAGTATCATTTATTAGC
>NZ_JBNHER010000185.1:8873-26849 GCF_050015975.1 Dapis purpurea BLCC-M126
TTGAATATCTCTTTTTAATCTAAGGTAAATCTGATTAGGAGTCAGGATACACCACAGAAGTTATTAGGAGTCAGGAGACAGGAGTCAGGAGTCAGGAGTAAAAATAAATAGTTTAAGTATCATTTATTAGCTTGAATATCTCTTTTTAATCTAAGGTAAATCTGATTAGGAGTCAGGATACACCACTCAGGATTCAGAATTTAAGTTTAGTTTTGCTATTGCTTAAGCTAACCTCAACTATATTTATATTTAGTCAAATAACATTATGAAATTTATCGGAATAGACCTTGGTTGGCAATCTGGCAAAAGTGGTTTATGCTGTCTACAATACTCAAACAAAAAGTTAAAAATATTAGACTTAGACTGCATACTAGAAATTGAAGATATTCTCAATTGGATTGATAATTTAACTCCACTATCTACTCCAGCTCTAATTGCTATAGATGCTCCAACAATAATTCCCAATCAAACAGGAACTAGACTTCCAGATAAACTTACTCATAAATATTTTGGTCGTTATCATGCAGGATGTTATCCGGCAAATCTTAATCGCCCTTTTGCTCAGAGAACAGTCAAATTTGGCATTAGTTTAGAAGCTAAAAATTTTATTCATGCACCAACAATTGAAACTCAACAACCAGGACGTTTTCAAATCGAAGTTTTTCCCCATCCAGCTATAGTTAATTTGTTTCAGTTAGAAAGAATTTTGAAATATAAAAAAGGTAGATTAGCTGACCGAAAATCAGAACTTTTGAAACTGCACCAATACATTCTAAATATCTTACCAACTCTAGAACCAGCTCTAGTAATTTCTGATAATTTCCTAGATATGGAAAAAATTAATAGCATGGCTACCCTTAAAACGACAGAAGATAAATTAGATAGTTTAATTTGTGCTTATATTGGTGCATACTGGTGGTATTGGGGTAGAGAAAAAAATTTGGTGTTAGGAGATAGCAACACCGGATATATAATAGTTCCTAATCGAGTAAGTAGGTATTAATTAATTAATAATGGATAATGAATAATTACCTCCAGGAAAACCTACTTGATTGAATATCAGGAAATTACAATTTTTTTTCTCCTTAAAAGGAGAGGCTTTAAACTGAATTGATTAATTATCAATTATCCATTGGTAAAATCAAATAGAAAATTGATTCCTAAGAGAGAACACCGGAACATAATAACTGTGGATAGTGATTATAGCAGTTTTCATTAATATAGAGTACAGAGATTTGGGTTGAAAGGAAGAAGGCTTTAGTTATCTAGGAGAGAAGGCTTTAGTTATCTAGGAGAGAAGGAAGAAATTTTGTAGTCTACCTTTCTCAAAACCGCTATAAACAATTTCTTTAAGCTAACCTGGCATTTGCCTATTGGTTTTCTATTTTTTTATACTCATCTACTTATAGCAATCCTAAATGATTTATAATAAATCAAAAAATGGATAAAATTCCTACACTTCCTTCTCTTATCTCTTGCCTAAAAGCAACAAAGATTTTTTACAGGACTCAGATAGGACTGCTATAGATTAAATTCTACTGAAGTTATGAAAGAAAATTTAGCTGAACTAAAATTAGAAGTAGAAACCTTACAAACAGAAATAGATGCTTTACAAGCTCAAGTAGATGTACTGCGTCAAAAACGTTCCTCTTTCCAAATAAATGTTAGTTTTCCCAAAGATAATACTCCTGAAGCACTAGCAGAATTTCGTAAAAAAAATACTGAAGAAACCGCAAACTGGCAAGCAGAAATTCAAGAAATTAATCAATCTCTCAAAGTATTAGAGGCGCAACTTAATCAGAAAAAAACTACCCTACAACCAAAAAAATCTCGGCTGGAATGGCTGGAATTACAACAGCAAGTTTACGAGGGGGGAAAACTCTTACAGGAACAAGTGAAAAAAGTCAATGAAAAAGCTAATCAACTTGAAATAGAAATACAAACTCTCAAACAAATTTATCAAGAATTAAATCCACTTTATTGTGAGTGGGTACAAAATGCAGCTAATATAGTTGACTTTAAAGCTACAACCATTCCTTATGTTTATGTTAAAGAAAATGGCTTTGAACTTGGAAATAAAGAAATTAAGTAAACTTTCGTTACAATCCAAAGTCTACTATTTGCACAAATGTCACGTCCTTGTAAACTTACAGATCAGGACAATATAAGTTGACCTGATAGTTAAGATGAAAGATTTTAGAAGTAGAAGGTAAAGTAAATATGGCCGAATCAAGCCAAATACCCTATTTATTACGAGCAACTCAGGGTGAATTATTAGACCGTCCACCTGTATGGATGATGAGACAGGCGGGGCGCTACATGAAGGCTTATCGAGATTTACGAGACAAATATCCCTCATTTCGCGAGCGTTCCGAAAAGGTAGATATTGCTGTGGAAATATCTCTGCAACCTTTCCACGCTTTTAAACCTGATGGAGTAATTTTATTCTCAGATATCTTAACCCCACTTCCAGCAATAGGGATTGATTTTGATATTGTCGAAAGCAAAGGACCAATTATCGATCCGCCTATTCGCACTCAATCTCAAATTGACCAACTTCACCCTATCGAACCAGAAGAGTCTCTACCTTTTATTAGGGAAATTTTACAAGTTCTCAGAAGAGAAGTTAAGAATGAGGCAGCAGTTTTAGGTTTTGTTGGGGCACCTTGGACTTTAGCTGCTTATGCTATAGAAGGTAAGAGTTGTAAAGATTATACCAATATCAAAAAAATGGCTTTTTGTGAGCCAGAAATGTTGCATCAGTTTTTAGGTAAACTGGCAGAGGCGATCGCCGTTTATGCTCGTTACCAAATAAATAGTGGGGCACAAGTTATCCAAATGTTTGATTCTTGGGCAGGTCAACTTAGCCCTCAAGATTATGAAACTTTTGCTTTGCCCTATCAAAAATTGGTAGTGCAGCAGGTTAAGAAGACTCATCCTAATACACCTTTTATTCTATATATTAATGGCAGTGCTGGATTGTTAGAGAGAATGCCCCAAACTGGTGTTGATATAGTGAGTGTAGACTGGACTGTAGATATTGGTGAAGCTAGACAACGCCTTGGTCAGAATATTGGTATTCAGGGAAATATTGATCCTGGTGTACTTTTTGGTTCTAAAGAGTTTATCAAATCTCGCATTTTGGAAACTATCCGCAAAGCTGGGAACCGAGGTCATATATTAAATTTAGGACATGGTGTTTTGCAAAAGACTCCTGAAGAAAATGTAGAGTATTTCTTTAAAACTGCCAAAGAGGTTAGCAATTTATTAGCAGTAACCGCTTAAGTTTAATTAAGGTAGATTTGAGATTTGCATTAATTTTTTGTAGGGGTGGGTTTCTAACCTGCCCCTAAATTTATTATTGCTAGGCTAGCATTTTTCGGGAATTATAGGTATAGCGCTATGTGCAAGTCAAAAGTTAAAAATTATAGCAGTTTTCATTAATATAGAGTACAGAGATTTGGGTTTAAAGGAAGAAGGAAGAAGGAAGAAGGAAGAAGGAAGAAATTTTGTAGTCTACCTTTGTGAAAACCGCTATAAAAGTAATCTCTGAGTGAGTTTTCGGTGGAGAATTAAGTTTTAGATGATATGAGAAAAATTTTGCTAGATATCGAGAGTAGGTACTCATGAATGGGAAGTTGTAACTGAGCAATTATCAGACTTCACTACTCCCTGCTTTTAACATTAACTATTACAGCAAATTCCAGGTATATGAGGTACAAAGATGTAATATCATGTCTGGATAATTAGTAATAAAAAAGTTTTTGTTTGTAGTAGGGCTTTAGCCCGATAAATACCTATCTTAGGGCTAAAGCCCTACTACGAGCTTTAATTATCACTGTTCAACCGGACATGATATAAGACCTTGTGGAGTAGGCATCTTGGCTACTAAGCATCTTGCTCGCTCTGGGGTGTAATACTATTTATCAAAAAGAATGCTATACTTAGGGGTTGCGCTCAAAAGTCTGATGGTGAAGGGAGGAAGTAAGGAGTAGGGAGTAGTGAAGAGTCAACAGACACAGGGAGTTATACAGGGGGTACTCAGAAAAATTATCCTTTGCTCCAACCTCCCTAACTCTTACCCAAATACTAACTTTTTGAGCTTACCCTGGCTGAAAATCTCCTACTTTTTCCGGACTTGAAAATGCTCAAACCTTTATCTACCCATGCGAGCGAGATTTATTCAGCAAAACCTATTTAATTGGGTGGGGAAGTGTGGGACCCACCCCTAACTCCTCCCAGGAGAGGAAGTGTGGGAGGTTTGGGGAGAGGTAAAAGTAGGAATAATATATACTAACTGAACTTAAATTGTCAAAAACATACTTTGAATGTTTGTACATATTTGACTGTTGAAGTATGGCTGAAGTATAGCATTACTTTTGGGAATTGGTATAACTCACTTATATGAAATTTGCTGTATTTCTAAAATTATTTTATGTAGGTGAAGTAAGTAAATATCCTGAAAAAATTCCAATTTTTGTAGCTTATCTAACGGGGAAAGCCTACAAACCTCTTTGCTTAGGGAAAACGTGAGTTAATATAGTCTTAGAATATAGTATGGTATCGAACATAAAATATTGCTCATAACCTGAGTTTTACCTACCATCTAAAACCTAAAACATTTTTTTATGAGCCATAAACGGATTTTCATTACGGGTGCTAGTGGGTGTATTGGTCACTATATTGTTGAATCCTTAATTCAAAATACCCAGCACGAACTTTACTTATTAGTTAGGAACCCAGATAAATTAAAAGTTGACTATAAAGCTCGTACTGGTGTTAATCTTTTAAATGCCAATCTCAGAGAAATTGAGCAGTTTTCCTCCTTACTCCAAGAAGTTAATGTGGCAATTTTAGCTGCTACTGCTTGGGGAAATTTGCAGGAAGTATTTGATATTAATGTGATTAAAACTCTGAAGTTAATTACATTACTAAATCCGGAAGTATGTGAAAATATCATTTATTTTTCTACTGCTAGTATTCTCGACCAAAATAACAGATTACTTAAAAAAGCTGGAGAGATTGGTACTGACTATATTCGTTCTAAATATGACTGTATGTATCAGTTATCTAGATTGGATAATTTATCCCCTCTAACTTGTCTTTTTCCTACATTGGTTTTAGGAGGAGATGAAGAAAAACCATATTCTCATCTTTCTGCTGGTTTACCAGAAATAATTAAACATATTGGTTTAATTCGATGGTTAAAAGCTGATGGTAGTTTCCATTTTATTCATGCTGCTGATATTGCTCAAGTAGTTACTTATTTAGTAGAAAACCCACCCCAGTCAAAAGAACTACAAAAATTAATTTTAGGGAATCCAAAAGTTACAGTTAATCAGGCTGTTGAAGAAATTTGTGCATATCTGAAGAAACGAATATTTTTTCGTTTTAATTTGGCGCCTTGGTTGATAGAGATAATAATTTCAGTATTTAAAATTCAAGTTGCAGCTTGGGATAGATTCTGTTTAGAATATCGCCATTTTACATATCAACATCCTATTAATCCAGCAACTTTTGAACTGCCGAGTTATTGTCCTACTGTTCCTGATATTTTGAGAACTAGAAATATTTTCCGTAAGGGAGTAGGGGAGTAGGGGAGAAAAGTATTCTTCAGCTAAAAAATAGCCTGAATATGGTAGTTGCTATTAATCTTAATACATTTTCAAATTAAAGTGAGCAGAATATTCATTTTCTGAAGCTCCAAAAATTTCAGTAGAAAATAGTAGGAAAATAAACTAAATTTTGTGATACAATAAATTTGTAAGGTCTAACTCGCGTATACACATGACTTTTTATTCAACTAAAACTTCTGTGTAGTAGTGACAAAAGTTAAATCAAAAAGTATTTTCCTACAACCTACATTCCGCACGACAAAATGTAGTATAAAAACAACAGGAGACAGGAGACAGGAGACAATTATAGTGGTCAATAGGAGTAAGTAATTGAGTATTTATGCTTAATATTTTCCTGAGAATTTGACTCCTCAGAAACGTCAATGAATCGGAGCTACATAGTATAAATACCTACCAAGCTGCCGTTTTTATACTACTTTTAATGCTACAACTTGACGTGCGGAATGTGGGCTACAAAAAAATAGGCTGAATATAGTAGTAGCCATTACTGTTACGACATTTTCAAATTATCAAATATAGTCACAAAAGGAATTTGACTCCTAACTTCAGACTTCAGGAATATCTGGGCGTTTCGCTGCGCGACATGAAACGCATAGCGGCGCGTAGCACTATCCCTACCCTAACTACTTTATCTAAAATCTAAAAACTGTTGCGCAATAGTTTAAATGATTGAATATAGCAGTCACCATTACTGTTAAGACATTCTCAAATATAGTCACAAAAAGAATTGAACTTCTGACTTCTAACTGCCAACTTCAGTTATATCTAAGCGATCGCCCACCCTTAAACCCAACTCAATAGCTCTACCACCCCTCAACTCAATCACCCCATCAACAGGAGTACCTGGTCCATAAGTAGGGCAAGGTTCAGTTTCACAAGGAGGTAAATTAGAAAAAATCGCCTGTACCTCCCCATTCCTCAGAAATATCATATCCAAATTAATAAAAACATTTCTCATCCAAAAATTTACCGTCCTAGGAGGATCAATAGAAAATAACATACCCTGATTATCTGGCAACTCAGTCCGAAACATCAAACCTACTGCCTGCTGAAAAGGAGTTCGCGCCACCTCCAAATTAACAACTTGCCCAGAAAAATTTGCCTGTGCCGAAATAGGTAACATTTGTCCTAACTCCACCCCACCTAACAAAGAACTAAAATTAGATTCCTCAAGATTTGTCACCCCTGGCAAAACTGCCAAATATTCTCCCGTTACTCTATCTTGAATAATAGTATTACCCTCAGAAGGCAAAATATTTAACTCACTAAATTGTAACCCTCCAGTCAGAATGAGGCGATCAGCACCATTCCCAAAATCTGTAATTACATCTGCATCTGCCAAATTTACCCCACCAGTCGAAGATAAATCTCCACGTCTACCAATAGCAAATACATCGTCTCCCTCACCCCCAGTCATTGTATCCCTACCCAGGTCGCCAATTAACCAGTCAGCTCCAAAGTCTCCAGAAATTAAGTCATTTCCTTGCCCGCCAAAAATTGTATCGGCATCTTGTCCGCCATAAATAATATCATCCCCTTGATTACCTTGGAGGACATCGGCTCCCTGGTTGCCGAAAATTTGGTCATTACCCCCGAAACCTTGGACAATATCTTTACTTTCCAGAGCAGGGATAATGTCACTATCGGGAGTGCCACTAAGAAAGTCAATACCTAGCGTACCTTGAATATTAGTCATTTAATTTGATAGTTATGGATAGAGATGTCATATTCTTTCTCTGTTAAGATAACCATTCTTCATACATTCGTTTCCAAAGAATATCACATATACACTTAGTTCTCTCTTCAACAAAATTTTTATCCCATTTTCCTGTTGGTCCAATCTCAATAATTGGCTTGATATGATCAAAACAAGAGGCTTCAGTTAGTAATTTAATAGTAGTATCATTCAGATTAACTTTATTTTTTTCTGCTCGGTTTTTTAAATCACTTAATTTATCGGCATCTTTTTCAGATAAATGACAATAATAAATCAATTTTTCTATCCATTTTTTATTACCAGCAGAACTATTTATTTTAGTAGGAAGTAGAGTTAAATTACCAATTTGTTCATAATCATCATTTGTATATAAATTTTCGTCCCAATTAGCTTCCGTTTGTAACTCTGGCTTTTGAGGTGCTATGTGTTCAATACTTTTTAAATCCTTAGATAACCATTGACTAGGTTCTAAATAAGGAAAAGATGATTTAGGTTTACCTACCTTCATTAAACCAGGATGTTCAGGGTCAGAAATAGTATCATGCGATGTTATAAATAGAACAAAGCGACACACTTTTTGAACATTATCGTATCTTAAATAATTTATAGCTTTATTTATCCATTTTTCTTTCGTACCTATTTCTTGAGTTTCAAGAGCATTTTTGAAATGACGTTTTAAATTTCCTATTGTCATTTCAGAGTTACCTTTTTTCCACGACATTTTTTCTTGGAGTAACTTTCGATAGACATTATCTAATCCTGTAGTTGGTAATGCAGAACGCCACAAAGTAAAAAATGCTGCTACAATTTTGCATGAAATAGCAAAATTTTCTTGGGCTTGTATTTGATTTTCTTCTTCTAAAGATTCAGAATCATTTTGAGTACGAATAATCAAGGAATAGAAACGACTTAAAATTGTATGTGCCATTTTATGCTTAGCATCTTTCAGATAAAGTAAGCTGAAAGATGCAAGTTTTCTCTCAGATTCATCCAAGAAATTTAATTTAGGTAAAATCTTTTTTAGATTCTCCTGAGAATATAAAATTTCTTGGCAATATTCCGCTATATCGCCCATTTGTTCAATAAACTTTTCTTTATCTTTTAGTAGAGATTGTTCATCTTGATTTGAAGAACAATCTCTGTCAAATTTTTCAATCAGCCAATTTCTTTGAGTGCTAAACTGCTTCAATAAACTTTTTCCTTCATACGTGAAAGAAAATAAAGTTAGATATTCATTAGTCCTTTTATTTTTACTAGAAGCACTCCGTAGTCTTTCCATTAAATTTTCTATTTTTGTAAAATTTTTATCGAAGTTGGAATTTTTAAAACCTTGAGTTTTAGAGTCAGCTACATTAACAACTAGAGGCTTAAATGTTTCAATAGCTGTTAGAGGAGTCCCTGTTGCATTTAAAGATTGGAACATATCAAATGCTCGGAGTTGTGATACAGGTTTAATCACAGTTAAACAGCATCGTTTAAGCAAATAACTAGAAAATGTAAAAAGTTGTACTAAAGAACAAATATTTTTTTGATTTCGATCTAAATTTGAAGGTTGAATATTTTTATATTGTTTTACTGTTTCAAATAACTGAGAATATTCATAATTCCATAATTCTGACAATAACGATGTATTTAGTTTTTCAATAATTTCTCAACCAGAAGGATAATTTATATCATTCCCTTCAAAAGAATTTTTTACTTGGTCTAAGTACAGTTGAATAGACTTAATATTCTTCTCAATCAAAGAGTTTTTTGCAGGAACTGGAAATTTTATCTCTTTATCCTGAGAATGAGAAATTGCATCAATTGTTTCAATAAAATTAGCTAAATAAGATGAAATATCAGACTTATAATGTTCAGCTACTTCCCCTTGTATAGTCCAAATATCTAGTTAACCTCTAATAGTGATTGGTTTATAGTTTAATGTATCTTTCTTTATATCAAACGAAAAAAGTTATAGGAGATTCCCTAAAAAATCATCAGCAGCTTCTTCTATTTCTTTAAATAAATCTTCTGAATCAGAATCTTCATTTAGTTCATTTTTAATTGTGTAAATTTTTTCGTATAAGCAACAAGCTAATAAAGCAATAGTTGAGATTAGTTGTTGCAATATTATCTATATGAGTAGGAAGTGCGCGAGGTTATTGTGGCTTAATATTATTAATTTTATCGTGTTCTTCAACTAGAATCATTGTTCCCATAAAATGAATATACTTATCATCTTCAAATAGGTCAGACACCCCAGAACAAATATCATCCATCAATTGTTCAATATTTTCTGTATCCCAACTATATTTTCGTTGATATAAGGGAATATAGTATCCCAGACCTTGTTGATTAAAAATATATAAAACTGGTTCACTGGATATAGAAAAAAATTTATCAATATCCATATTTTTTTTGCCTGAGATAGTTGAGTAATTAATGATTATTGTATTTATGAAAAATAATTGCAGTCCAAATTATTAAAAATTTAACTATTACTTAAGGTTTAAGTATCCTCAAAAAAGATAATAATGTCAAAATATATTATATTCAAAAGGGAAATCTTAACTGTTTAGATTTGATAACCAAGAAGAAATAATTACTTTTTTATTTATTGGTTAAACTGAACTAATTACGTTAAGCTTAACCTATCAAAAAAAACAGACTTTACCCTAATGTGAGGAGCTAATATTTAATGCGAGTTTTATTAATTTATCCCCTATTTCCCCAATCTTTCTGGTCTTTTGAAAAAATTTTGGAACTGATAAATCGCAAAGTAATGATACCTCCATTAGGTCTAGTAACAGTAGCAGCTATCTTACCCCAGGAATGGGAATTTAAGTTAGTCGATAGAAATATTAGGGCAGTCACAGAAGCAGAATGGGAATGGGCAGACCTAGTAATACTATCGGCCATGATTGTCCATAAAGAAGACTTACATGACCAAATCCGGGAAGCAAAACGACGCAATAAATTAGTGGCCTGTGGTGGTCCATATCCCACAGCATTACCTCAAGAACAATTGGACAGTGGTGTAGATTTTCTGATTCTGGACGAAGGGGAAATTACTTTGCCTATGTTTATCGATGCTATTCAGCGTGGCGAAACTAAAGGTATTTTCCGTGCAGATGGGAATAAACCTGATGTGACAACAACTCCTATTCCCAGATTCGATTTATTGGAAATGCAATATTATGAATCTATGTCGGTTCAGTTTTCCCGTGGTTGTCCGTTTCAATGTGAATTTTGCGATATTATTGTTCTGTATGGTCGTAAACCTCGCACTAAAACGCCAGCACAATTATTAGCAGAGTTAGATTGCTTATACGACTTAGGATGGCGTGGTTCTCTATTTATGGTGGATGACAACTTTATTGGCAATAAGCGTAATGTTAAATTGTTGCTCAAAGAATTAAAAGTTTGGCAAGCAGAACATCAATATCCATTTAAACTAACCACAGAAGCTTCCGTTAACTTAGCAGAAGATCCAGAATTAATGCAATTAATGGTAGATTGCAATCTCAGAGCAGTATTTTTGGGAATAGAAACCCCAGATGAAGATAGTTTACAGTTAACTCACAAATATCAAAATAATCGTAACCCTCTAAACGAAGCCGTAGAGAAAATTATTAAGTCTGGTATCAGAGTAATGGCAGGCTTTATCATTGGTTTTGATGGAGAAAAACCAGGAGCAGGCGATCGCATTGTTAAATTTGTGGAAGAGACGACTATTCCTACTGCTATGTTTAGTATGTTGCAAGTCTTACCAAATACTGCACTTTGGCATCGTCTGAAAAAGGAAGGTCGCCTTTTAGATAAAGGTGCTAACATCAATCAAGTAACACTGACAAATTTTATCCCTACCAGGCCAATAGAAGATATTGCTAGAGAATATGTAGAAGCATTCTGGCAGTTGTATGACCGTGAAAAATTTTTAGATCGAAATTATCGACATTTTCTAATGATGGGCGCTCCCACTGCTAAAGGTGCTGCAAAAATACCAACTTGGATAGAATTACGAGCATTATTGATTCTTTGTTGGCGACAGGGAATAAAGCGGAAAACTCGTTGGAAATTTTGGCATCATTTGTTTAGTATTAGAAAACATAATCCTAGTGTTTTGACATCTTATATAAGTAACTCCGCTCATATCGAACATTTTTATGAGTATCGTCATATTGTTAAAGAAAAAATTGAAGCGCAGTTAGCTGAATATTTAGCTGAGAATAAAAAGTTAAGTGTAATTAAAGAAGAAGTCAGCAGTCAGAAGGAAGAGATAAAAGAAGAAGTAGCTTAATAATTAAGAGAGAATTTGTAGGGAGATTATATAAAATTCCCTACAAATTCTGCTATGTTTATATAAGGAAGAAGCAAGAAGGAAGAAGCAAGAAGGAAAAAAGGTTTAAAAGGTTTAAAAGGTTTAAAAGGTTTAAAAGCTGGAAAAAACTTAAATTTCCTGTAGATATTCACCCTAGCTTTTACGCAAACGATACCATTGGACATAATATCAGGAGTCAGAATTGTTAAGGTTGTCAGGCAAAACTAACTATCATAAAAATTCTCACATCTCATTCCTGATTGCTATAGATAACTATTTTTGTTGGGTTTCCTCCGTCAACCCAACCTACTAATCTTATTCTTACTTTTGACTTTTGACTTTTGACTTTCTTGCCACTCTCCCTGCACAACAAATGGTGCCCAATAATAGGGTGCTTTCCGCTCTTCTGAACTTAACATTTCTAACTGAGTTTCCCTCATTGACTCCAGAGGATTTTTTCCTTTTTCTAACATTTTCCGATAATAACTTTGCATTAATTCAGATGTCGAATTATCCTCCACACTCCATAAACTTACTACTACTCGTTTGGCTCCTGCATACATAAATCCTCTGGTTAAACTTACTAATCCTTCCCCTCTAATTTCTTCTCCTATTCCTGTTTGACAAGCACTTAATACTACTAATTCCGCTGGCATTTCTAAGTTAAATATATCGTTTAATTGTAAAAATCCTGGTGTTTCTTTGCCTGTTTTATCATACAAGGAAAGCACTAATCCTGATAATTCTGGCTGGCTTTCATTTAATAGTCCGTGGGTGGCTAAATGTACTATTTGATATTGGGATAAGTCGGGGTTTATTGCAGTTTCTCGATTGGCATCGAAGTCTAAGGATAGTTGTTCTAAATTGTCAGGAACTAATGCTAATATTGCTTCGGCTTCTTGACGAGTTCCTTCTAATCTACTGAATGATGAACCGAGAAAATCTTCTAGGGAACGAGTTAATGCCATTGCGGTTAAATTATTAGTTTTTGTTTCTTTTTTTGGTTGAGAAGCTGTTTGAAATCTAGGGTCGTTATCTGCAAATACTGGGTCGGCAATAACAGCTACTTTTTTGGGAACGGGGGTTCTACCTTTGACTTGTTCTCTAAGAATAGAAATACTTGAAGCTGAGGGTAAGGTGACTATTTCATGGTTCATAATTAAGGGTTGATAATTATTACGCTCCTCATTCCCCCCTACAAGGGTGGAGGCAGAATTTCCTCCCTCTCCTCGCAGGAGAGGGGTTGGGGGAGAGGTCAAAGGTAAGGCTGCAAAAGGAATGGTTTGTAAGATGCCATCTCCTACTATTAATAGTCGTTTATTTTCTAATTTATTGGCTACGGGTAATAATAATATTTGACTTAATTTACTTCCGGTTTCTGGCACTGGGGAAAGGGAGATAATTTCTTGTCTAAATTGTTTAGCTAATTCTTCTATTTCTGCTCTTGGAGGTAGTTCATAACTGCTAATTTCTTTTTGAGTTACTAACCATAAATAACTGGTATCTTTTCCCAGAAAATATTGTAAAAGTATGGTGTCTTTGTCGATGACTTGTTCTTGAATTTCTGTGGCAGTGAGGGGTTCTGGATATTTGAGTTTGGCGTAACGAGGGCTATTTTGTTTGATTTTTACTTCTAATTGTTGGAGTTGGTTGGTTAGGGTTTCGATTTGTTGTTTGAGTTCGTCGGGGTTGTATCCACGGGTATTGAGTTGTCGTGCTTGATCTAATGTGTTGAGTTGTTGTAGTAGTTGTTTTTCTTGAGCGAGGAGTTGGGGGTTTACTCCGGTTTTGATGTCTGTTCCTGATTCTGCTAGAATGTCTAGTAAGCTTCTAGCGCGACTGCGTTCGCTGGCGTTTAATGCTTTGCTGTCATAACCTTGGTTGGGGTTTTGTTTGTGGAGTTGCATTAGGAGGTTGATGTAGAATTGATAGTAGTCTTGAACTGTGGCAAAGTAGGATGTGCGGAGGTCTTGAGCGACTATTTTGGTGCGGAGGTCTTCGATTATTTCTAGGGATTTTTCCATGAAAGTGAGGCTTTCGGTGAGTTTGCCTTGGCTAAATTTGACCCAAGCTATACTGTAAAGAGTCGTAGCTTCCACATGCTGATCGCCTACCTGCTGAAGTATAGGTAAGGCTAGATTAAAAAATAAGAGTGCTTTTTTGTCTTCTCCTAAGTCACTGTAGATTCCACCAATATTATGGAGAGTGTTTGCTTCCCCAGCACGATCACCTATTTGCTGCCTTAAAAGTAAAGCTTGATTGTAGAAATTGAGTCCCTTTTTGTGTTCTCCTAAGTCACTGTAGATACTGCCAAGATTACTAATAGTGCTAACTTCCCCTTCCCGATAACCTACCTGCTGAAATATAAGTAAAGCTTGATTATAGAATGATAGGGCTTTCTCCTTTTCTCCTATACTATCGTAAATACTTGCAATACTGTGGAGAGTAACACCTTCCCCACTATGATCGCCTACTTGTTGTCTGAGAGGTAATACTTTTTCATAGTAATTGAGTGCAATTTGTTTTTCCCCTAAGCGATAGTAAACACTACCAATGTTATTGAGGGTGCTAGCTTCCCCACCCCGATCGCCTACTTGCTGAAGTATAGATAATGCTTGCTCATAGAAATTGAGCGCTTTTTGGTTTTCTCCTAAGCCATGGTAGGCAAGGCCAAGATTATTGAGGGTGCTAGCTTCCCCACCCCGATCGCCTACTTGCTGAAGTATAGATAATGCTTGCTCAAAGTAATTGAGTGCAAGTTTTTTTTCCCCTAAGCTATTGTAGACAAGGCCAAGATTATTAAGAGTGGTTGCTTCCTCACCCCGATCCCCTGCTTGCCGATATATAGTTAAAGCTTGATTGTAGTAATTGAGTGCTGTTTGTTTTTCTCCTAAGTCTGAGTAGACAACGCCAATACCTATGAGAGTGCTAGCTTCCCCACCTTGATCGCCTACTTGCTGCAGTATAGGTAAAGCTTGCTCATAGAAATTGAGTGCTTTTTTGTTTTCTCCTAAGCTATGGTAGACATTACCAATATTTGTGAGAGTAGTTGCTTCCATACCCTGATCGTCTAATTGCCGTCTGAGAGTTAAAGCTTGATTGTAGTAATTGAGTGCTTTTTTGTTTTCTCCTAAATTACTGTAGACACCACCAATATTATGGAGAGTGGTAGCTTCGCCGGCCTGCTCATCTGCTTGCTGAAATAGAGGTAATGCTTGCTGGTAATAATTGAGTGCTTTTTTGTTTTCTCCTAAGTTACTGTAGACACGTCCAATACTAAGAATTGTAAGTGCTTCCCAACTAAAGTTACCTGTTTTCCTAAATAGTAATAATGCCTCTCCAAATTTAGCGATTGCTCCCCTCCGAGATTCTGCTGTACCTTCCTCATATAATTTTGTACCTTCCTCATATAATTTTGTACCTTTATCATATAGTTTCATTCCTTGATCAAAAGTTTGTTCTGCTTCAGCACCAGGGTTAGTTTTAGCAATAACTTCTCTCCCATTGATAATATTGGGCAACATTAATACAGGAAAACTGACATTAAAAAACATCAGACTATTAACACTGAGAATAGACAACCATCTCTTAGGAGAAACCATAGATCCAACCCTTGCCTCACAACTAGAAATTTTCATCTATTATATTTCTAGTTTCAAGGAAGATCTGCAGGTTGTTTGGGTTCAGACACAGAGTTACGATCAAAAATTTTCTCTTGGGTAAGTGCAATAGCATCTATTTTAGTAGGCTGCTTTTTTTGATCTCTTCTTAATATAAGATTAATAGACTCAAAAGTTAAATTCTCCTCTATCCCATATAAATAATCAGTTTTTCTAGTTTCTTTCTGACCAATAACGTATTTCCACTGTGACGTTTCCACTACTAGAGGTTTACCTAATGATTCCCATTTATCCTCTTTTAAAAAGAAAAGTTCAACTTCAACCTGTCGATTTTTTTCCTCAGCTCTCATACGATACTCTGTTTGGGAATTTGGTTTACCATCCAAAAGAATATAAGGAAACTCAGAAGTATTACGCTCTTCTGGTTGCATACCAGGAATAAAATCTGGGTCTACAAATAATCTTGTTAACCCCGGTATGGTAGGCTCTTGAGGGCGTATCCAAGCCTTAAGTTCACCATCATCTTTAACCTGACTGAAACCTGTCGGACACGAAGAAGCATCTTCCTTGATAACCATTTCAACATCTTGACCAATTTTCCCATTCCAACAGAAGGGTAAATTATCGGCATATTCTAAAGCTGTGACATAAGAATTTCTCGGCTTTGTTGCATCTTTTGGAAAAATCCCCCTCCAATACAAATTAATTGTACCATTACTTAGATCGAGAGGACTTATTCCTAAATCTACTAACTTAAGTGATGCAGCTTGATAATCACCATCTGAAATTAAATAACCTGAATTAACACGGAGTTTTGAGGATAGTTGCCATATTCCCCGACTATCAAATTCATCCTCTAACAAAACTGTTTCATTGGAACTAAATTTAAAATCAAATGCAAAAGTTCTTTCAGAGAAAATTGCCATACTTGCTATCACAAGAAGCATCAGTAAGTAATACTTGATTTTCATTTTTTTTGTCGCAGTTATCTGAGATTTGCGATTATTTTTTTTGCCTATTCCATCTTACTATCCCTAAAGCTCCAGCAGCTAATAAACTAAATACAGAAGTAGGTTCCGGAACAGACTTACTATCAAAAATTTTCTCTTGAGTAAGTGCAATAGCATCTATTTTAGTGGCTTCCGCACTGTTAAGTTTTCTTAGGAGAATATTAATAGACTCAAAAGTGACAGACTCCTCAATTCCATAGTTATATGTTCCATCTTCGTTTTGACCAGCAACATATCTCCATTGAGATGAATCTACTACTAGACGATCGCCTATTGACTCCCACTCATCATTATTATTAAAAAAGGAAAGTTCAACCTCAACCTGTTCACCTATTTGCTCAATTCGCATACGGTAATCTGTTACAGGATTAGGTTGACTATTGAAGGTGAGAAAAGCAAACTCAGAAGGATCGCGCTCCTCTGGTTCTACACCAGGAGTAAAATCTGGGTCCACATATAGTCTTGTGGGCAGTTTTTGAATTCTTGTTTGAGGGCGTAACCAAGCTCTTAGTTCCGCATTTTCCTCAACCTGCCTCAAATCTGTTGGACAAGAAAAACCATCTTCCTCAATTACAACCACTGCTTCATCACCACCTTTGCCATTCCAACAGAATACGGGATTTTCTGCATATTGTAAAGCAGGAATATAAGCATTTCTTTCTCTGTGGGCACCGTCTGGAAAAATAGCACTCCAATACAAATTAATAGCACCCTCAGTTGGACTCAGAGGACCTATTCCTAAATCATCTAAATTAAGTGATGCAGTTTGAAAATCACTTTCTGGAATTAAATAACCGGATTCAATTTTAACATTTGTAGGTAGTTGCCATTCACCCTGACTATCAAAGTCATCATTTAATAAAACTTTCTCATTAGCACCAAATTTAAAATCAAAAGCAAAAGTTCTTTCAGAGAAAATTGCCATGTTTGCTACCAGAAGAGGAGTCAGTAGATAATGTTGAATTTTCATTGATTAGTAAATTAATTTGTCGTCAGTTAATAGTATCCCTAACCACAAAAATAAAACAATAATAAATCAGTATCTTTACTGAATCTTTACCGAATCTTCATATAGTCATTTAATTATAATATATTAGTTTATTTAATATTAATATGTCTAAATGAGTCAGTCAAAATTGTCATCCTTGAATCATGATAAAATCAACAAAAATACCTGTAGACAAAATTTTCAAGAATTAATATCTAAATATCTAGGTTCTCAAGTATTACAAATTTACTCACAAAATTATAGAATCTATTTCGTGTATAAGAACCGTGTAATAACGGAAATACGTTTAACTAATAAATATAACTTATAATCTCTTTCCACAGACACAAAGTATCTTTCTTCACAGAATCTTTAAAAATTTAGCTACTGCTTTATAGAAAATTCAAAAAGATAATTACATTCAAGAATTAAGAATTAAGAATTAAGAATTTAGAATTACCTCTCCTTGAAAAGAAGAGGATTGACTAATCATGAAAATTTTTATTTATTATCCCCTTTTAAGGGGAAAAAGCGGTCGTTTGCGGAGCAGTCCGTTAGGATGGGATGGCGAGGTTTCCCGCTCTTAACAGAGCCGCGTTTCATGTCGCGCAGCGTTAACGCGCGTTGTGCGGAACGCGAAACGCCACATCCAATCGACCAAGAGAAAAGTGCTCTTGAATTTCCTTATCTTCAATTCCCGAA
>NZ_JBNHER010000186.1:0-6428 GCF_050015975.1 Dapis purpurea BLCC-M126
TTTAAACCAGAATTATTTAATTATTAATTATTAATAATTAATAATTGGGTAAATTTTTCACCTACCTACTTAGCATTCTTTTTTATAGTTGCTATAATCTAGTTGTTTTAAACTCTACCTTTTTTTATCAAAATTTGAGATTACACTGTATAATAATTCAGCTATTACCGTTCAGTATTTCCGTTTTTCATGCTGCACAAACAGCTTTTTTTGAAGACTGAATGCTTACCTCAATCTTACCTGCAATATCTAAAATTGGATGGAAATCAAGGTTATTTTGAACAGTCATAGTAAGATAAAGAGTATTTTCATCCCTACCCTTACAACTAAAATTTATTATCCTCAGCACAAGACTTACTGCTATACTAAACAAGACTTATTTCTTCCTTCTTGCTTTGCTTGATAAACTCCTTTATCTGCTCGTAATATCATATCATCTAAACTCTGATCTTTGATAGAATATGAAGTAACTCCAATACTAATGCTTAACCGGAGATTTCCCTTGTCAGTTTTAATAATATTACTAGCTACCATTTGTCTAATTCGTTCTGCTAATGTAAGTGCCTGCTCTCCATAAGTTTCTGGCAAAATAGCCAGAAATTCCTCTCCACCATATCGACCTAAAAAATCAACATTGCGAATGGTATTTTTAATACTTTTAACTACTGTACATAAAGCTTGATCTCCCATTTGATGACCGTAGTTATCGTTAACTTTCTTGAAGTTATCTAAATCCATTAATAAAATAGAAAAAGGCGGACCATATCTACTAACACGATTAAATTCTTGATGAGCAAAATCAAACAAACTACGACGATTTAATACTCCTGTAAGCGGGTCAGTATTGGCGAGTTTTTTAACTTCGGCTAAAGCATTTTGTAACTCTATTTGTGTAGATTTTAATTCGTCAATTGTATGTTTAAGGAGTAAATGATTCCGAATTCTAGCAAAAAGTTCTGCTGTTTTAAATGGTTTATTAATATAATCAACTGCCCCCAAGTCAAAAGCATTTATCATGTGTTCTTGTTCATTACTTGCAGTCAGAAAAATAATCGGAATATCAGCATATTCTGGGTCACTCTTTAACCGCTTACATACTTCTAATCCATCCATTTCAGGCATCATTAAATCTAGCAAAATCAAATCTGGTTTTGAAGTTTTAATCCTTTCTATAGCTTGATGACCACCCTTGGCAAAAGTCAGACTATAACCTATAGGTTCTAAGATTACTCTTAACAATTTCAGATTAGTAGAAATATCATCAACTGCAAGAATATAAAAATTTTCAGGTTTAAATGGTTCTTTTGTCAGCATACTCTTAACCTAATAATGATTATGGACTTATCTTATCTGAGAGAAAATACAGGAATTTGTTATAGCATTTTTTAAAATATTTTTTCCATCATCTACAGCTTTTTATACTACTTAAATAGCCTTAGTTAATCAAAATGAAATTTGTAGGAGCAATTTCCCGTGGTTACCCTAATCAGGGTAAACTTGAGATAAATCATCATCTCAATTACCAATGCTAGTTAAATAATACCAATTTCAGAAAATAATATTATATCCGGAAAAGAGGGACTATACAGTAGGAATCAAGGAGAAATAATTGATTATTTCTGTAGGATAATTGATTTTATTTTTTATTATTGGAGATGTCTAATAGTGAAGGCAATAGTGTATCCGTACCGGTTTGCGAACATTCCTACTATGCAGCATTAGATCATCTATTTTAAAGCATCACATATTATAGTAAACTGGTCAATAGTTTCAGGGATTGTATCCCAGTCAAAATCATCAATTTGTTGAGTTAGTTTCTGAGTATATTCTCCTAATAATTGACACTGATGCTCTTCTGCCCAAACATTCAAACGGGCGACAAATTTTTCCAACTCACTTATAGCTAAGGTTTGCCGCAACTTGAGCCAATTACTTTCTGCTTCCTGATTCAGCTTATCTAGTAGTTCATCTAATCGTATTGGTTGCCTAGAAATAACCTTTGTTTGGGTAAAATTATCTAATTCTGCTATCTCAAGCTTAGGTGTAGTAGCAGCAGAAATAATCGGAAATATTTTCTTCATTTCTGCCACCAGTTGAGTACAACTGACAGGTTTCCGGAGAAACCCTTCACACAAAAACTTCAAGTCATACTCATCTTCAACTTTTGATGAAGCAGTCAGCATCACGATCGCTATGTGTTTTGTTTGTTCATCTTGCTTTAGGAATAAAGCTGTATCTCTACCATCCATACAAGGCATCCGCAAGTCAAGAAAAATCAGATCGGGGAGTTGTACTTTGGCAATCTGGATTGCTTCTTGCCCATCGCCAGCAAAAAATAGTTGGTGAGATGTTTGATAAAAATATCCAGCAATTAAATCCCTATTGAAAGCTATATCATCAACCACAAGAATTTTTAAAGGGGGAAATTGTTGCAAATTGTTATCCTCTTTTGCTAATTAGTTAGATTCTACAGGGATCTGTGTAATGTTTACTCTGGGAAAACTGAGGATAAATTTACTACCCTTTTCTAATTGACTTTCTAGCTTAATTGTACCCCCTAGAATATTTACAAGACGACGAGTAATTGTTAAACCTAACCCTGTACCTCCATATTTGCGACTGGTTGTACTGTCACTTTGAGTAAAAGCATCAAAAATCTGCTGTTGTTTTTCTGGCGCAATACCAATTCCTGTGTCTTCTACAGAGATTTCTAAACCAATTTGATTGCTTTGAATATTATCAACCTCGTATGAATTTACAGAAACCTTAATATATCCGCTCTGAGTAAATTTAATAGCATTTCCGATTATATTGAACAGGATTTGTTGCAGTCGTACTCGATCAAATAAAATTGTATTAGGTAAAGTAGGGGAAATTTCTATGTAGTAATTTAGTCCTTGATTGGTAGATTTCGCCATAAATATTTGTTTGATTTCCTGAACTATGGAAGTGATATCAATAGCTTCATAATTAAGCTGTAGTTTTCCAGCATCAATTTTGGAAAAATCTAGAATGTCATCGATCAGAGCCATTAGAGTTTTACCAGTTGCCAATACTGAAGCTAAATAAGATTTGCCTACAGGATCGGTAACAAAAGATTGTAGCAACTCAGAAAAACCCAATACTCCATTCATCGGAGTGCGAATTTCATGGCTCATATTTGCCAGAAACTCACTCTTAGCTTTGTTAGCTGCTTCAGCTTGTCGCTTTGCTTCTAGGAGGGCAGTATTTTTTTCAGCTAATTCATTTCTGCGTTCAACTTCTTGCTTCAGTAGATTAGCTTGGGCAATGGCAATACCAACTTGAGCTACAACTGCTTCAAGTAGTTGAATTTCACTATTTGTCCATTCTCTGTAGCTATCGCACTGATGTAGTGCTATTATTCCGTTAATCTGACCTTGATAAAAAGTACCCACTGCTAACATCGATTTAAGTTGAATTTGACGGCAAAGGGGTGCTATTGGTTGTAGTAGGGAATCGGCATAAACATCATTGGATGCGATTGCAGTTTCCTGACTCAGCAACTGTTTTACATGGGGGTTTCCTGCTATTGGTATTTCTATATCTAAAATTGATTCTACTTCTCCGATCAGGTGTTCTGCTACGGACGGTATTTTAGGCACAGAGTCGTTGATATAAAAATGAATCAAACAACGATTTGCTTGGAAAGTTTGCCCCACTTGCTCGACAGTAATTTGAAAAATCTTTTCTGTATCTAAACTACTACGAATCTGATCAGTAATACGTTTGAGCAAAAGACTTTGTTCAAGCTGTTGTCGCAAAGTTTCCTCTGCAAGTTTCCATTTGGTAATATCTTCTGCAATACCGGTAAAGCGGATAACTCTTTGGGTGTCATTGAATAGGGGAAATGATCTGACTTGAATCCAACGAATTTCTTCATCTTCACGAAGGATACGAAAGGTTTTTTCAAAAGGTTTTTGGGTCTCTATATGAATATTGAAAGCTGCTACCAAAGTTGGAATGTCATCGGGATAAATAGACGATAACCACGACTCAGAATTTTCATATATACTAGCGCAACTTCTACCTGAAATTTCTTCATAAGCGGGTGAGATATATAATACTTCTCCTTGCTCAGACAAAACAAAAAATACCTGGTGAATATTTTCTGCTAATTGCCGAAATTTGGCTTCACTTTCACACAACGCATTTTCAAAATTTTTTCGCTCTGTGATATCAATAGCACAAGCAAGCAATAATTTATCTTGATTTGTATCTCCTGCTTGGATCAATGTTCGATTTAAGATAATATAGTATGTTTTTCCTGATGGATCATGAAAGGTTTCTTCTTTTACCAAAGGTTGGCCTGTTTTTAATACTTTTAGATCGTCAGACTTAAACTGCATACAGTGTTGACCAAATAAATCCTCATATTTAACTTCTGACAAAGATTTTCCTTCTAAACCAAAACCTACCATTGCTGCATGATTCAAAAAGTGAAATTCGAGCCGCTCTTCTTCCCCATAGCTTTTGAGAAATATTGGTATTGGTAAGCCATCTAAAATATCTGCTAGCATTTGTTTTTGTTGAGCAAGTTTCTTGTTAATTTCTAGGAGGTTTTGAGTAAAAATCTTTAGTTCTGCTTCTTGTTTTTGTAGGGTTTTTGTTATCTTTTGGCGAGTAGTAATATCAAATACTGTTCCGAATACCTTGATAACATTTCCTGCCCAATCCTTAATTCCTTCCCCTCGTAATTCTATATATCTAGTAATACCATCAGTTCTAGAAATTTTTAAGTCAATTTTATAGGAAGTACCATAAGCTATTGCTTCCTCAAAACACTGTTGTAGTGGTACCCTATCTTCTGGAGCTATATACTGGAAATATTCAGTATAGGTAGGTTCTAAATTTGCTGGATCGAAGCCAAAAATCTCGAATAATTCTTCTGACCAGCTAATTTTTTTAGTAGCAACATCTAGCTGCCAACTACCAATATGAGAAATTCTTTGAATCTCGGCTAGTGCTTCTCGACTTTCTCTGAGTAGGGTTTCTTCCTGGCTGCGCTCAGTAATATTACGAAGTACCACTAATACCTCATCCTCTGTGAGAGGAACTATGCGAGCTTCCTCAAATTTCTCTTTCCCATTGTGGGTAATAGCATATTCTAATGTTTGTAATTTTTGAGTTGCTAAAGCTTGTTGAGCTAGTCGAGTTAGCTGTTGCAATATTGGAGCGGTAAATAAATCTATTAAGTTTTCTGTGTTAGTTTTTTTCTCTGAAGTCAGTACTCGAAACATTTTTTGATTAATCAGCTCAATTTTTGTACCATCCTGTTTTATCCGAATCATTGTATCTGGTATGGTTTCAACTAGAGCGCGAATTGTTTGTTCTTTCTCACGCAGCAATGCTTCTGCTTGTTTGCGATCGCTAATGTCTCGATGTATTCCTGCCATTCTCAGCGGGTTACCTTGGCTATCTCTAGCTACAACTTTGCCATAGTTTGCGATCCACTTCCATGTCCCTAATTTTGTCCGTAGCTGATAATCAAACTTATAGGGAATAGAATCATCTTTGAGATGAGCATTGAGAGTTTCCATTACAATTAGTTTTTCTTTTGGATGAATCAAGCTTTCCCAAGTTTCTACCTTTGGTGGCAATTCATCTGCTTCGTAACCTAGCATTTTCATCCAGCAAGGACTGAAATATACCTCATTTTTAGTTAAATCCCAATCCCAAAAACCATCCCCATAACTTTCAACCACCAGTTGTAGTCGTTCTTGATTTTGTTGTTGGATCAGTTGAGCTAGTTTTTGAGAGTTAATATTCTTAACTGCCAATAGTAAATATTTGGGAGAACCGTCTGGGTGTCGAATTATCGAACCTATTTCTTGAGCCCAAACCAAAGTTCTATTTTGATGAATATATTGTTTTTCGAGGGAAAAGTAGGATATTTCCTGAGAAATAAGTTGCTGAATTAGAATTGATGCTGATTCTAGGTTCTTAGGTTGTGTTACCTGGTGATAATTTAGGTTTAACAATTCTGCTTCAGAATATCCCAGAAATTTACATAAAATCTGATTTACTTGTAAAAATTCTCCTGTGAGTGAGCAAATAGCAATTCCTTCTGTAGTATTTTCAAATATTTTTTGGAAAGATTCTTGGCTTTCTTGCCGGGCGATTTCTGCTTCCTGAAAATCTGTTTGGTCTCGAAGATTAGCAATAATTCCAGCAATCTTGCCATTTTCATCACAATAAGGTGCATAAGTACGAATTATATATTTTTTATCAATCAGATTTAAGTCTATCCACCCCTGAACTTCTACAGTTTCCCCTGCTAAACATCTTTCAAATGGTTGTTGAAAAAAAAATTCAAATGTTTCTTCTCCCAAAACTTCTTTGATATTTTTCCCAATTATATCATGTTCGGATGATCACTTATAATAAAACCAGAATCATTACAGTAGAGA
>NZ_JBNHER010000187.1:0-35672 GCF_050015975.1 Dapis purpurea BLCC-M126
CTTAAGAGGTTAGCGATCGCCTAATTTTTTAGAGATACCAAATGGGTTCTATAGGAAAACGTTACTTCCAAGGAATTTACCTCAACCATGCAAATCTGCGTGGGGCAAAATTGACAATGGCTAATTTGAAGGAAGCTGATTTGAGTGGAGCTGACTTAAGTGAATCTAATCTAAATGGAGTAGATTTTAGCCAAGCAAATCTATCCGGTGCTGACCTAAGTAATGCTGACTTGCGTAGTGCCAACTTAAGTGATGTTAACCTGATTGGTGCTGATCTGACAGGAGCAAAATTAGGACGGGCTAACTTGAGGCGAGCCGATCTGCGGAGTGCCAACCTGACTAATGTAGACTTAACTGGGGCAATCCTAGATGAGGTAGAAATGAGTGGCGCAGATTTGACAGGAGCCAATGTTAATCAAACTGAATTAAGTGAAGCCTGCTCTCATTTAGGTGTATCTCATAAGTGGATAACATGGGCAGGAAGTCATTAAGTTTATAAAAATTCTGAGGTTGCTAATAATATCCCACGTCATTTGACGTGGGTATATAAGAGTAATTCTTCCAATAAATTAACTTGGAAAAATAACAGAAAATTTATCAACATAGCTTTGAACGGGATTATATTTCTGTGTTACTTCCTTGATCTTCAAAGTTTTAGGTTGGGAAAAAGGATAAATTTCTAACAGGATAGGTAGTAATAGCGTAATTATTGTGGCATAAAAAAATTTTTCGAGCATCATAAATAACTAACACCGGAATTTTTTCGGCCACTATTATATTACATTACAGTCTTAAAAACCGACTATTTTAGAATCCTGAACCTCTTTTACCATTGGGCATAATTGTCCACCAGTTAGTTTTAGCCGTACCTAGTTGACGATCGCTTACCATTGCATTTGTCAGATTAGCACCACATAAATTAGCACCCCGTAAATTTGCCCCATTCAAATAAGCATTTGTCATATCTGCATCTTGCAAGTTACAACCTGCTAAACTAGCTGTACTTAAATAAGCTTTATTGAGATTTGCATTTTTCAGCACAGTATTTGTTAAATTAACATGACCAAGATTAGCATCAGATAAATCTGCACCTTCTAAGTTAGCTTCATGTAAATTAGCTCCATAAAAATTAGCTCCAGACAACTTAGCATTACGCAAATTCAAGCGACTTAAATTACAATCAGCAAAATCTCTTCTACCTTTGACATAAGCACTACGCAAGGTTGCTGACGTCCATTTAGTAGGAATTTTACTACCTAATTCTGTTCCATTACTTGTTTTGTTTTTTGGAGATACTGTGGTTAAATATCCTTGATTAATTTCTTGCCTCATCTTAACATTAGATCGAACTCGAGTTGTAGGATTTTTTTCTAAACGAGTTTTGCGTTCTCGAATTTTTTGAGCAATTTTAGTGCTGGGAGTAATCCATGAAACATCATTTTTATTGTCATTAAAAACTGTAGGTTCTTCTGGAAATAAAGTCTTAACAGCATCATCTGGAGTAGGTTGTACCTGTTTTTTCTCAGTTTTTCTTGTCTTCAAAGCTGCTGAAAGTTCTTCTGCTGACTGGAAGCGATGTCGTACAGAAACTTCTAACATTTTCTCCAAAATTTCTCCAAACCAGTCGCTAACATTCACTTGAGGACGCCAGAGAATTTCACCATTAATCTGATCATAACCAAGACTGTTTGGAGTTTTTCCTGTCAACAGGAAAATGGTAGTTACTCCCAAAGCATAAATATCACTTGCATATACAGGTCGCAAAGCCATTTGTTCTGGTGGTGCAAAACCTGAAGTACCGATAGAGATATTTGTAAAAGCAGTTTCTCCTGTACCACCTGATAGGTGAGTTTGATTCACATGATCTTTCACAGCGCCAAAGTCAATTAGAACTAAATGACCATCTTGACTCCGCCGGATAATATTCGCTGGTTTAATATCCCGGTGAATTACTCCTTGAGTGTGAATATAATCTATCACTGGCAAAATTTCAATGATAAATTTTTTGGCTTGTTGTTCTGTAAATAGACCATGTTTTTTGAGTTCCTGTTTTAAGGTTGAACCACTTACATATTCTTGAACTAAATGAAAATGTTTCTTCCATTCAAAATAACCTAATAATCTGGGAATTTGAGGATGATGGCCAATTTTTCCCAGAGTTTTCGCCTCTCGCTCAAATAGTTTTCTAGCCATCTCTAATACACCAGGGGTGGTAGTGGATGGGCGTAATTCCTTGATTACACAAATTGGATCTCCTGGCAAAGAGGTATCCTTAGCTAGAAAAGTTGCTCCGAAACCTCCTTTGCCAAGAGGTTGAATAATTTCATAGCGATCGCGCAAAATTAACTCTGAACCACAGGCTTGACATTTATTGACACTACTTGGATTTTGAGGTTGAGGACAGGCAGGATTTATACAATAGCTCATCTTACATTCAATAATATTAGTTAATTTGATTTTTTCTTTAAACGACTAATCTTTTCATAGCAAATTTACTCAACAAAGGCCAATTCCTAAAGGCTTGACAACAATAGGTATCACCTAAAATTTCAGACATTGAGAGCAGCTCCCAGTTGCTTTTGAGTCATAGTATATATATTTTTTTTCCATCAGAGATAGATATGCGACAAATTTATTAAACAGGATTGCTGAGATAGTTAACTTGATTAATCCGATAATATTAACATTATACTTATCTACCAGGTGTCAATCAAATTTTTTAGTTTTTTTCCAAATACATCTCACATCAAAAAAAATGTTGATTAAAACCCAGATATTAAGAGTAAGATTTAATATTATTTTTATCTCTTAAGTTGTTATTATAATAACAAGAAAATAAATTTTTATCATAATAGGAAACTATAGCTATTAAATATTAATAAATTAGCACTCCGTAGAAATATTTAGCTACTCAAAAGAATGTTATAATTTTTAGCTTGAGTGTAGTAAATTGAGGATAGAGAGTTTGTAACAGTAAGTTTGAATCAATTAAATGGAACCTTCTATTTCACAAAAAGAGATGACACAATTTGGATAAATATTTGTAACAAATCCCTTTTCCTATTCCTTGTTAAGCCAATCCCTTTAACCAATTCAGAAGTCAGAAGTTTTTTTTGTAATGGGGATGCGTAAGCAACCCTGCAAAAATATTTCGCCTTCAAAGGCGAGGTTATACGACACAATTATTTTTATAAACACAGACCCTGTAACATTCTTCGATAAAATTGCTATGATCTACATACCTAAACAAATTATACAGCACTACGCAAATACTTTAGGACATTTATAGACGCTCAAACTTAGTCAAGGATTACTTCTGACTTCAACCAAGCTTCTGGCTTTTGACTTGTGACTTCTGACTTCGTTAAAACCCCAACCACCAGTAGAGATAAAATGTTACTTGAAGTCATAAATATGGCCAAAGAGCAAGATATAGCAGTTGCCATGACTGTTAGGAAATTCTTAAACTCTAAAATTTAGTCACAGACAGAATTTGACTTCTGACTTCTGACCTCTGACTTCTGACTTCTGCTATATTTGCTCTACTATGCCTAAAGATTAGGAATTATTAAAGAATGCGTATCTCTCTGAACTGGTTGCGGGAACTGGTAGATATTAATATTACTCCAGAAGAACTGGCTGAAACTCTGACAATGGCAGGCTTTGAGGTAGAAGAAATAGAAGATCGAAGCACATGGTCAGCAGGGGTAGTTTTAGGAAAAATACTAGAAGCCAACAAACACCCCAATGCTGATAAACTCAAAGTTTGCCAAGTGGACATTGGTAAGTCAGACCCATTAAATATTGTCTGTGGAGCTTCCAACGCCAAAGCAGATATTTATGTCGCAGTAGCTACCGTAGGTGCTTATTTGGCTGCGATTGACTTAAAGATCAAAAAGAGTAAACTGCGGGGAGTCCCTTCTGAAGGAATGATTTGTTCTTTGTCGGAACTGGGCCTAACAAAAGATTCTGAAGGTATTCATATCTTTGAGCTGGAAAACCCCAAGTTAGGTAGTGATGTAGGACCTTTGCTTGGTCTAGATGATGTAATTTTAGACTTGACAACAACAGCAAATCGTGCCGATGCCCTAAGTATGATTGGTGTAGCCCGGGAAGTTGCTGCCCTAACCGGAGCATCCCTAAGAATACCAGATGTTTCTGAAGTTATTATCCCAAAGCAAGACAGCAATAGTAGTCTCAAAATAGATATCTCGGAATCGGAAGCTTGTCCCATTTATATTGGTACTGTCATCGAAGGAGTAAAAATTGGTCCTTCACCAGAATGGTTAAAACAGCAATTAGAAGCTACAGGTATAAGAGCTATCAATAATGTAGTGGATATCACCAACTATATTTTGTTAGAGTGGGGCCAGCCACTTCATGGTTTTGACAAAGATAAAATCCAAGTTCTGACGGGTAACAAGTCTTTGAAAATTGGAGTTCGTTATGCCAAACCTAATGAATCTCTCATTACCTTGGATAGTCAAAAGCGTACCCTGGAAGCTGAAACTTTATTAATTACGGCTAATGACCAACCAGTAGCTCTGGCAGGAGTAATGGGTGGAGAAGAAACAGAAGTTGATGACAATACCACAAATCTATTCTTAGAAGCAGCAATTTTTGCTCCCATTGCTATTCGTCGTTCAGCTCGAACTCAAGGTCTACGCACAGAAGCTTCTACTAGATTTGAACGTGGGGTAAATCAAGCAGAATTAGCATTAGCTTGTCGTCGCGCTATTCATTTAATTACTGAATTAGCGGGTGGAAAGGTTACCCATCAAGAAACTTTTACTACTAAAGCAGACAGTATCACAGCAACCCGTGAATTATCCCTCCGTCTCGACCGCATTAACGAAATTTTAGGACCACTCAAGCGTGGAGAAAATACTCTGGATGAATCTTTTCTGCAACCAGAGGAAGTTGAAGGTATTCTCACATCTTTAGGATGTGAGTTGAGTAAAAGCAAAACTAAAGAAGCAGTAGTTTGGAATGTTATAGTACCTCCCTATCGTTATCGAGATCTAGAACGAGAAATAGACTTGATCGAAGAAGTTGGGCGTTTGTACGGATATGATAATTTCTGTGAAACCCTACCAAGCAAAAGTGCAGCAGGTTATTTGCCACCAGAACAGTTGGCACTTCGTAATCTTCGGGTAGCTTTCCGGGGTGCAGGGTTAACAGAATTGATGCAATATTCTTTGGTAAAACAAGGTGGGGAAAATCAAATAGCGATCGCTAACCCTCTATTTGTGGAATATTCTGCCCTCCGTACAGAACTTCTAAGTGGACTTATTGATGTTTTTCAATATAACCTGGAACAAGGAAATGGAGTATTGAATGGGTTTGAAATAGGTCGTATCTTCTGGAAAGAGGAAGAAAAATTTCAAGAAGCAGAGGCGATCGCTGGAATTATTAGTAATAGTGCCAAAAGTTGGACGCGAGGTGGTAAGGAACAACCTTTGAGTTGGTTTGAAGCTAAAGGAATTTTAGAACAGGTTTTTGAACGACTCTATTTGAACGTGGAATACAAATCAAACTCCGAAAATTCTCTGTTACATCCAGGCCGCACAGCATCATTATGGTTGCAAGGTAAATATCTTGGTATTTTTGGGCAACTACATCCTCAACTACGGCAAGAGCGAGAGTTGCCGGATGAGGTTTATGTTTTTCAACTTGACTTGGCAGTGTTGGTGTCGGTAATGACTCAAGGAAATATTGTCAGACGCAAGTTTAGTGCTTATTCTACATTCCCTCCTGCGGACCGAGATATTGCTTTCTTTGTACCAGTTGATGTATCAGTGGATGAGATTAAACAGGTGATTTCTCAAGCTGCTGGGAAGTTATTGGAGTCTATAGAATTATTTGATGAATATCGGGGTGAAAATGTACCGGAAGGTCAAAGGAGTTTAGCTTTTAGGTTAATTTATCGGGTGAGCGATCGAACTCTTACTGATGCTGATGTCGATCCAGTGCAGCAAAAAGTTAGAGATGCTTTGGTTGATAAACTTAAAGTGAATCTCAGAAGTTAATACTTTGGAATTAATGAAAAGTCGTCATTGCGACGATAGGAAGCAATCTCCTAAACCCTTGATATTGCATCCTTCCACGAGTGTAATTCGCAATGACTTGGATATAGTAATTACCCGGATTTGATGAGAAGTCTGGTTTATATTATGTGCTTCCTCCGGGGTTAGCTCTGCTCTCAATACTAATCAAATGTAGGGGTTTAGTGACTAAACCCCTACCGTAAATTATTAATTTTATTACTAAATGGACAGATTAAATATATAGCGCTACACACTAGGGAATACTAAACTGTCACAGGATTTCAAGATTTATAAATGTCCTAACCTTTGCTTCTACTGCTATAATATAATGTTTATATCCAGGCTTTTTCATAGTTGATGATTACTGTTTATGAAAATTCATAAAAATTAATTGGATAATTTTTTATATATAACAAACAAGAGGTAAAAAGCATGAACTTTTTCCATAAAAATAACAAATCACCAAAAATTACTCATCCCAAATTGATATTGATACCAATATTGTTAATTATACTAGGTTACTTAGGTAACTTCTTCAAAATACATTTGTTTTTTGGGGTAGATTTTCTTTTTGGTAGTATAGCAAGTTTAATAGTAGTTTATCTCTATGGAACTCAATGGGGTACTTTAGCCGCTTTGATTGCCAGTACCCATACATACTTTTTATGGAATCATCCCTATGCAATTATTATTTTTACTCTAGAAGCAATGTTTGTCGGAGTAATATCAAAGCGGCAGCGCTCCAAAAATATAGTTTTGCTAGATGGAATATACTGGATTTTTCTGGGAATGCCTTTAGTGGTATTATTTTATGGATTTGTGTTAGATGTCAGTATAACACAAACTCTGTTAATCATGTTGAAGCAATCAGTTAATGGCTTCTTTAATGCCTTAATTGCTAACTTAATTATCAGTTATTTACCAATATATAAATTAGTTGGTTTTCCCAGAGAAAAAAAACACTCTTCATTTCAACAAACTATCTTTAATTTGTTAATGGCATTTATTTTATTTCCAGCTTTAACACTCACCATATTCAATGGTCAACATATACTCCATACTATTGAAAATGATATTCAAAAAGAACTAATGGCTGCAAAAACACCTATAGCAAATAATTTAAAATATTGGTATGAACAACATTTCAACGCTATAGTAGAATTAGCAAAAATAGGAAATCAAACATCTGATGGGGAAATAACAACTTTACAACAAAGTATATCAGTAATCCACAAAACATTTCCTTCTTTTCTGAAAATTTATGTGACTGATGCTAGTGGTAACATAATTGCTGCTGAACCAGAATTTAATGAAGCTGGAGAATCAATGTTTAACTTAAACATATCTGATAAGTATAATCTGAGGGAAATAGCAAAAAAACTAGAACCAGAAATTACAGATGTTCATAGAGATAGAGCTTCTATTACACCCCATGTTGGTATTGTAATACCAGTAGTTAGAAATAATCAGTTTGAAGGAATTGTTTATGGTTCCCTAGACTTAAGTCAAGTTAGTAAATTTCTTCAACTAAATACCCAACTAAATGAAATAGAAGGAATAGAAGCAATACTCGTGGATGGTGACAACTATATAATTGCTGACAGTAATTCAGTAGTAACTATTCAAGAAAAATTCGACTTACTGGAAACAGGAAATATCTACTACGATGGAGATATTTTTAAATGGCAGCCAAAAACACCAGGAATGCCAAAAATGAAACGCTGGAAAGAATCATTCTATGGAGTCAAGGTCAAGGTTAGTCCTGATATTTCCTGGTGTTTATACATCAAGCAAGCAACAGCACCCTATATTGAGTATTTAGATACAAGCTATATTAGAAATCTAAGCACAATGCAAATAGTTGCAGTCTTAGGACTAATCATATCAGTCTGGGTTAGTAAAAGATTAGTAGCACCAATGTTAAAACTTGCACAGGTAACTACAGACTTACCTCAAAAACTTCTGGCAGAATCAGTTCCTACCGATTTACCACAAAGTAGAATTGCAGAGATTAATACCCTCACTGCTAACTTTCAGTTAATGGCAGGAGCACTACAGGAAAAATTTATAGAAATCAACCATACAAATGCAAGCTTAGAAAAACGAGTTATAGAAAGAACCGAGGAACTCAATAAGAACAATGAAGCTTTAAGTGCAGAAATTATCCAGCGTCGTCGGATAGAATCCATTTTGAGCGATCGCGAAGAACGCTATGAACTTGCTGTATCAGGTACAAACGATGGCATCTGGGATTGGATTTTAGAAACAAATGAAGTTTATTACTCACCGACATGGATGAGAATTGTTGGCTACGAAGACAACCCACTTCCCAATATTTTATCTACTTGGTCAGATCAAGTACATCCAGATGATTTAGAAGCAGCGACTCAAGATGTAAAAGCGCATTTAGAAGGAAAAACAGAACTTTATGAGAATACCCATCGGATTAAACATCGGGATGGTAATTATATATGGATATTTGCTAAAGGTAAATGTATTCGTGACAAGCAAAATCAACCATATCGTCTTGTTGGCACAATAACAGATATTACAGAAAAGAAACAAGCAGAAGATGAATTGAGAGTTGCCAAAGAAGAAGCAGAAATTGCCAACCGAACTAAGAGTGAATTCCTCGCAACAATGAGCCACGAAATTCGGACTCCTATGAATGCAGTTATTGGGATGACAGGTTTACTCTTAGATACAACACTCAACCCACAACAGCAAGATTTTGTGGAAGTTATCCGCAACAGTGGGGATGCTTTGTTGATCTTAATTAATGATATTCTTGATTTCTCCAAAATTGAGTCTGGTAAATTAGACTTAGAGGAACAACCTTTTAATCTCCGAACTTGCATAGAAGAATGTCTGGATCTGTTAGCGCCAAGAGCAACAGAGAAAAAGTTAGAGCTAGCTTATCTAATAGAGCCACAAACTCCGGAAGTTATAGTTGGAGATATAACTCGTTTACGTCAAGTTTTAGTTAACCTTATCAGCAATGGGGTTAAATTTACAGAGACTGGAGAAGTAGTTGTCTCAGTTACCGCTTCACTTGAGAATCCAGATTTAAACTCTTCTGAAAATCGGTATTGCCCTATTCCTGATCAAACAGAATCTACTAAACCAAATACTCCCTGCCCTATTGTCTACACAATACAATTAGCAGTCAAAGACACTGGTATTGGTATTCCTCCTAATCGTAGAAATCGTTTATTTAAGCCTTTTAGTCAAGTTGATGCTTCTACAAGTCGTCACTACGGTGGCACAGGATTGGGATTAGCTATCAGCAAGCGGTTAACTGAAATCATGGGGGGGAGAATGTGGGTAGAGAGTGAACCAGATGTTGGTTCCACTTTTTTCTTTACGATAGTATCCCTAGCTGTTCCTAATAGTTCATCTCTTGAGCAGGACAATGGAACTGAGAAATTATTAGAAAGTAAACATTTGTTAATCGTTGATGACAATGCTACGAATAGGCAAGTGCTGAAACTTCAATCAGAATCTCTGGGGATGATTTCCCAAGCTGTAAGTAGTGGGCAAGAAGCGATAAATTTACTACAGTCAGGGGAGAAATTTGATGTTGCTATTTTAGATATAGAAATGCCTGGAATGGACGGTGTAAATCTAGCTAGGGAAATTCGGAAACTTTGCAGTTGTCAGGAATTACCCTTAGTTTTTCTTAGTTCTCTAGGTCAGCTAGAATCTTTATATATTAAGACTAATATCAATGCTGCTGCTTATCTAAATAAGCCAATTAAGCAATCTCAACTTGAGAAAGTGTTAGTAGGAATATTTAAAGGAAATATAGTTTATAGTACCACAAAAATTAAAACGGAATCAGATGTTAAATTAGCAGAAACATTACCTCTGAAAATTCTCTTAGCTGAAGATAATGTCGTTAACCAAAAAGTGGCAACTAATATTCTGAAAAATTTAGGATATCGAATTGATATTGCAGCAAATGGTTTAGAGGTATTAGCCGCTTTACGTCGTCAGTCTTATGATGTGGTGCTGATGGATGTACAAATGCCAGAAATGGATGGTTTGACTGCTACACGCCAAATCTGTTCAGAATGGGCAAAAGAAAAACGCCCCCGTATTATTGCGATGACTGCTAATGCTATGCAAGGCGATCGTGAAAAATGTCTAAATGCTGGTATGGATGACTATATTAGTAAACCAGTTCGCCGAAAAGCATTGAGTACGGCTTTAAGTAAATGTGGTCTCCAACAAGGAGAAATAGTAAAACAGGAAAAGGTAGATGTAGCAGAACTAGAAATAGTTATTGATAAAGCGGTATTGCAAGAGTTGAAGGAAATGGCAGGAGACGATCCTGAAATGATCATAGAAATAATTGATTGTTACCTGGAAGATACACCCATACTTTTAGATGAAATTAGTCAGGCAATTGAACAAGAGCAGGCAAAATTGCTACAAAAATCTGCTCACACCATGAAGTCTAGTAGTGCTTCTGTAGGGGCCACAAACCTTTCTCAACTTTGCAAGGAATTAGAATATATTGGACGTGGGGGGACTACAGAAGGAGGAAATATGATTTTATCTAAGGCAAAGGCAGAATATGAGCGGGTTGAAAATGCTTTACGAGATGAACTTCAGGCTTATATGTAGAGAGGTAGGGAGATGAAGCGATAGGGTGATGGAGTGGAAGTAGTAATTAAAGCTCGTAGTAGGGATTTAGCCCTAAGATAGGTATTTATCGGGCTAAAGCCCTACTACAAACAAAAACTTTTTTATCACTAATTATCCAGACATGATATTACCTTACAATACCGATGTTACCGGACATGATATGACTCCTTTTTAAAGCAATTTCGATATAAATTTTTCTGGGGTGTCTGTTAATGAAATTTCTAAACGGATAAATTCTCCCCATGCTGTGTCATTTAATAAATTTAAAGCTGCTTGGCGATTTTGATGAGCGATCGCTTCTATAACTCTTTGCCATCCAGACTGTAAATCTTCTATATTTTTATCTGATTTATCAACTATCTTTAGCCAAGAAATTGCTTTCTCAAAAATCGGTTCATCTGGTGAAATTTGTGTTGACCTCAACCCATGAATTACTACTTTTAACCACACTGGAAAAAGTTCAATCCAATTATGATATTGTAATTCTTGGAGTGCCATTTCTTTCATGCCTAAAGTACCCCAAATACAGACAGATTTTATAGCTAAATTAATATTATGATTTGACACTGCTGACTTCCATAAATTATCAGCATGAGATTGAAATCTAGCCTGTAAATATTCATAAGATGAATTAATAGTATCAGCATTTGTGACTTTATAAGTTGTCTCTCCTCGAAAATTTCTATCTCCCCGATAAGAAAGCCAATTATGAGAGCCTGATAAATGAATTTTTCTATCTACTAATACTTCCTTGGCATGAGAATTTCCTAACCAAAATATCTGAGCTGCTGGTAAATCTTCAGGAGTTCTAATTGTTAACAATTTTTCCTCAACTTTGGGCGATATTAGTTTAGTTTCTTCTTCCTGTTTTTCGGCAATTCCATATCCGATTAAAATCCACACTCCATTATTTGCCAACTTTTGTAAAATTTGCAGAAATTCCTCATCTACTACTTCCTCAGTAACCCAAGGAGAATAAATTAAAATCTGTTGATTAGCGGATTTGAGAGTAGATAAAAACTCCGGTCTAATTTGGCGATCGCGCAACAAGATAAACTCAGAATTTTTTGGTAAAGTTTTCCTTCCCTTCTCTCTAGTTGTCTTAATTATTTCAATTCCTTTTTGCCGAATTTTTTGGAGTCTTTCCTCAACTTTTTGGTTTTTTAATTCTAAAATTGATTCTGTTTCAGAGGCTATAGATTCAGGAGGTAAACCACATAATTCATTGAGAAAAATTTCTCCCTTTTCTGCCATTTCTTGTAATTGATTTGATACTGATTCTAAAATTTTATTTCCTTCTCTTGCTTGTAAAATTAACTTTTCTTCAATTACATCAAATATTACCAAAATGGAAAGAGCCTTCCAGGTGATTTTTTCTGCATCTTTATTAACAGAAAAATTTTTAACTATTTGCCCTGATTCTGGTATATGAATACCTAAATCAGAATCTAAAATTTGTTTTCGTAGTTCTTCAATAGTCAAACTAGCAATATCGGGAATTGTATTTTCAAAGGTTATAAAATCGGCTAAATTTGGCACTTCTGGAGATTTAGATGTTATAGCAGAAAGTCTCCAATTGATTTCTTCAGAAAGAGGGTTAGTAATAGCATAAATAAGTTTATTTTCTGGCGGTTGTGGCAAAGAACCTTTTGTATAAAATTCTTTTCCTTCAGAAGTTATAGTAATTCTAAAATCTGGTGGTGTTAGAGTTAAGGTTTGTAGGGATTGAAGGGTATTAGTAGTATTTTGAATAAATATAGGATCTAATTTCAATATTTGTGCTAATTCTACTTCAGTTGGTGGAGGATTAAACTCGATACTTGCTCTGAGAATAAATTCCTCAAGAATATTCAAATCTCGTTCTTTTGTTATCTCAATTTGAATAGGGGTTTGATAGAGTTGATAACAAAATTGACGTGCAGCAAAAACTGATAAACCAGGGCTATCTTTTTCGATTTTATCGGCTAAATTATTTAATTGGGAGTCGATATATTTAGTAGGAGATTGTAGAAACATTTGTCTTGATTTTGTGGTAATTAATAAAATTGAACACCTCTCTCAGAATCCTTCCCCATTTGAGGAGAGGGGAGTAAAATTATCCTCCCACTTCCCTATTTTTGATAATTAGTTATTAATAATATTATCTACCAAAGCACAACTCAACTAAAAATAGTAAAAATTAAGGCTGTATCTGGTCACATTTTTCAAGAGAATCGGCATGAGCTTTAGCTTTATTTGAAGTTAAATTTTTTACTTGGTCTTCTAGGTTAGAGTATGGAGTAATAAACATTCCTCCCAGAGGAAAATATCCTTTTGGTACTTCCTCTCCATCGCTTGCCTGATAACCTCGCTCATCCCAATCCTTGTATTCATTCCATTTTTTACCATTAAACCATCCCAATTCCTGACCCCATTCTTCTATAATAAGTTGCTGATTTTTTCCTTTTTGATCTTTTTCGTACTTTTGATATATTTTTTTTTGGTAACTGAAGCTAAATGACTTGTCATCTGAAGCATTTTTCCAAATTTTATCTATCAGACTAAGATGTTTACATGGAATATCCCTTACATGATTAGGAGACAAAATTTGCTCATTATAATCAAATTCATATTTGCCATCAAGAAACATAATTTCAAATATAAGAAAGTATGTTTCTTGATCTGCTGCTCCCCATTTTTTATTATTTAAAAGTTGATTTATCGTTTTATACTTTTTGATAATTTTTGTATTATTAATTTTCAGACGTTCTAACTCTTCCTCAAGATTAAAAGGTTTGGTAGGTTCTTTTATTGGTTCTTCAGATGGCGGAGATGGCCTAATAGTTGGTTTAACTTGAACTTTTTTCACTATAATCGAAAGTTTAGTAGGTTGGGATACTTGGCCACAGGAGTAAACATTTTTACCATCAAACTTACAAGGAACATCCCTATCTTTAGCAGTCTCTATATCTACATTTTCTATATTGATTCCATCTTTACTTTCTATATTCACTCCATCTTTATTAATAATATGCACATCAAGATTTGTGGTATCTGTTGTCGAAGATAGCGGTGGTGCTGAAATTTGAACTTTTTTCACTGTAATTGAAACTTTAATAGGTTTAGATCCTTGACCACAAGAGTAAACATTTTCACCCTCAAACTTACAAGGAACATCTCTATCTTTAGCAGTCTCTATACTTACATTTTCTATATTGACTTCATCTTTGTTAATAATATCTACAGCAAAAGAATCGTTAGAATATTCTTGATTACTTGAAAGTAATTTTCCCAAGAAAAAACCAATGAAACCAATGAAAAGAGCAAAAATAGAAGAATAAATCAGGTATCTAGGAGAAATTTTGGAATTTTTAGACTGCTCGAATATCTGTGATGGTACTTCTGGCCAAATCTCTTTCAAAGCTTCTACCGAAATAGCTAGTCCCTTAGTGTTATCTTTCTCCATATTAGTAGCTACACCTGACACACTACCAGTTGTCAAGTCAATTACAGGTGCTCCACTATAACCTTGATGGAGGCGATGGCCTTTATTAATTAACAACTCCCAAGCAATCACCTTTTGATTATTTTGAGTCAGAAAACTCTTTTTCCCAAAAACTCCTTCAATAGTTTGGAGCCTTATTTTTTTCTCTTCAGCATAGAGATAGTAACCTGGTATCTGAAACTTTCTATTCTCTGCTTTTTCTAAGCTTTTCAATTTTAAAAGTGGGATATCTAAATTTGCTTCAATTCTTAATACTGCAAAATCAAAACCCTGAGTATTTCCTATTGCAATAATTACTGCAGGAATTTCCCCATTCACTAATACATTCCCCTCTCCACCCACATGCTCAACAACATGAGCGCAGGTAATTAAATATGTATAACCTTGTTTTCGATAAAAAGCAAATCCTGTGCCAATAACATTTGCTTTATTCTCCTTAGCACTCTTAATTAAAATAATAGAGTCGTTTGATATCTTACTCATTCTATAACTATATTGATACTACCTCTAATTTAACTTATTTTAGTAATTTAAAGATTACTTTCCCTATTTTATGGAACTTCTAATTCAACCAAAATTATATGTTTTAGTTCAATTAGCTTGATAGACATTTACTTTAATTACTAAATTTAATTACCATTATATTAAAACATATTTGATAATTTTTAGGAACTAGGTAAAATATTGAATTAGAGAGTAGCTATGGTATGGGTCTTTCGTAAACCAGATTAAAATACAATTTTTATCAAATTATTAATTATTTCATTCACTCAAAACTTCAGAAACTTCTATCAACCCTCCTTGACTACGCACAACATCAGAAACTTCTGAATACATATTTCCCACCATTCCATAATGTTGTGTAAATAACCCATGACATCCAACAATAACTAACAATTCCTGAGCACGAGAGAAAGCAACATTTACCCTTTCTGGTTTCTTGGCAAATCCTACTTTTCCCTCCTGATTATTTCTCACCATACTCACAATAATTACTTGTCTTTCCATTCCTTGAAATCTGTCAACTGTTCCTGTTCTAATATGTAGGGATGGAAAATTTTCTGGATTAATTCTTGACTCTATTAGTCGCAACTGAGCATTATAAAATGTGATAATTCCTAATTCTTTCCTGGGCAACCCCTCTGCAATTTTTACAGACCAGGATTTTTCCATTTCAGCACATAATTTTTCAATTACATCAACTTCTTTTTCATTAAAAGGTGATGTTCCCTCTTTTTGTTCGATAAAACTTTCTTTTTGTGGCATTTTTACCCACATAATATGTCTATTTTCTTGAATAATTTCACCTCCTAAATTATGGGCGCGTTGTTGGTCTGGTTCGAGAAGACCGCATTGTAAACGATGCTGATAAAATTGATTAATTGCTCCCATAATATTCGGGTGCATTCGATATTGGATAGTTAACATCTGTTTGATTTTTTCTGTTGCTGTCTCGAAGTGAGTTTTAAATAGTGACTCTTCTAAAAAATTCAGTTCTTCTTTTGTGATTTTCAGCTCTTCGGCTATTTCTTCAACAGTATTATCGTTGAGCATTGGTGGTAATTGGCGATGGTCTCCTACTAATACTAATTTTTTGCCTTTTAATGCGGGAATTAATATTTCTGGGGGAGTACATTTACTAACTTCATCAATTATTACGACGTCGAAACTATTAAATTCTTCGGCAAAGCTCCGACTGGCTGCTTGGACGCAGGTAATACCAATAACATTGGCATTATCAAGGTAAATTTTTCTCAGATCGTTACTATCTTTTTCTGAGGGTTTTTTGAGTTTTTCTATCCAGTCTTGGATAAATTTTTGGTTGCGGTTGAGGTTGGTTTCTTCTGTTTCTAATTCTTGTTGCCAGTTTTGCTGTTGAAGTTTGATTTTCTGCAAAAGTTCTATGGCAAATAATTCTGTTTCAGGAACGGTTGACTTGAGATTTTCTGGGATATTTTGCCATGCTAATTTCCACCATTTTCTCTCTTCAACTAAGTTGGTTGGTACTGTTTTTTCTAATGCTGTTTTAATTTGACTAATTTCTGTTTGGCAAGATTCGAGTTGTTCCTGGAATTTATCGGTTTTTTCTTGGATAGTATTGAGTTTTTCTTGGAGAATATTTTTAATTTCTGCAAGAATAGTCAAAGGTTCTAGTAAGGGGGGAATTTTCTCAAGTTGGTTCAGGTTATTTTCCCAGGAATTTACTTTGTCTATAAAATTGGATTTATCGTTTAATACTTCTAATGGTTGGGATTCAAGATACTGTTTAGCTAAACTACCAATTTCTGGGTTAACCTCTACTTGATTATTTATCTCTTGTAATGCCTGGAGAAAATCTTGATATTTTTGCTCTAGATTTTGACGAGAATTTGTTCCCTTTTTCTCGACTATCTCTAGTTCTTGTTTGTAGTTTTCCAGCAATTCACTATTTGCCTCTAACTGTTCCTGATTTCTCAGGATTCGTTTTTGATTTTCTTGTTTCGCAGGGAGTAAAAATTCACGGGAGTTATGGAGAATTTTATTGAAGATTTTATCTATTACTTCTGTTAAAGTCTTTGACATATTATCGGGTTCCCAAGCCAAACTATATTTCTGCCGATTTTCAGGGAAAAACTGTTGGGTTTTTTCGACTAAGTTTTGTCGTTGTTGTTGGCTAATTTGCGGATAATTTGCAAATTGTTTAGCCAATTCTTGCCAGTTTTGATAATCTCTTTCTGACAAAACTATGGGCGGTTGACTCAGAGTAATCTGCAAAAATTCATCAAAGCGATATTCCTTACCTTGGATATTTTGAAAATTACGACTTGACTCTGCGTTTAATGCTTTTTCTAGTCTTTCCCAATCTGGCAAATTATTAATAGGTTGAGCGTAGTCTGGCAAAAGTTGTAATTTTCTTGCACTAGCAAGTTTCATCAAACTTTCTGGTAATCCAATTAAATCTAATTGGAAAGCTTCACCACTTTCCCAGCACTTTTTCAATTCCTCAAATATCCGCTCTTTACCAACTTTTATCCAGACACCGACTTCCCCAACAATTAAATCTATTTGACTTTTTTGTGATTCTAATTCTTCTAGATTTTTTTGTAGATTTTCCGAGACTATCTGTTGTTGCTGAATATCTTTTTTGAGCTGCTCAAACTGACTATGACTCTCTTGATAAATCTGTCGCAAATTTTCAGTTTCCGACATTGTGATAACTGCCTTTTTTGCCACAGCTAATCCACTCTGAAATTCTGACAATGAAACAGCTAAATTTTTCTGTAACCAAGCTGCTAAACCAAAAGCTCCTAACTGCGGAATTTCCCAACCAATATCTTTGGCAATATTCCGACTTAAACGCACATTCTCTACTAAATCTTTGACCGAATTTTCCTCCTGACAATAAGGTTGTAAACGCGGTAAAAAATTTTTAACTTCCTCATCTTCCCAATTAACATTAGGTGCAGAATTTAATAAAGAATCTAATCTCAATGCCAGAAAATCTAATTCCTTATTGTCAGTTTCTAATTGCAAAACTTCTTTTTCTAATTCTGTCCTACTTGCCTCCAAAATAGTGTGGCGATCGCTCAATTCTTTCTGCTGACTTACCCATATTTCTTCCAACTCTAGATAAGCATTAAACCTGTCAGACTCGATCAATAAATTCCGTAAAACTTCCACTCGTTGCAGTCGCTCCCGCAAATCTTTTTCGCAGTCATTAGCAGTATTTTTTAACCAAGTCTCAATCACTCGCTCCTCCAAAAACGGCTCCCCCTCTTCTTGCACTTTCTCCGCTTTTCCCTTACGCACAGCACGAATAACCGGATTATGCACCAATCTACTCAAAGCATTATCAACCGCCAAATTTGCCTGAGACGCAATCAAAGTCCGCCCGCCGCGCAAAGCAACCTGATAACAAATTTCAGCAATAACAGTAGTTTTGCCCGTACCTGGGGGGCCTTGAATTAAAGCCAAATCTGGAACTGCCAAAACCCTTTCCACAGCAGCAATTTGATTAGCATTGGCAGCAGGTAACAATAAATCTTGAGGTTGGAGTTTAACTCCCTTTTTCGGAACTCGCGCACAGGTAGCATCAAAGAAAAATTCCCCCAAATATGGATTCTGACAGCGCCCACTTTGTAAATCTTCCAGCGCTCTGCGTTTCCGTTGCACCTGAGCAATATCTCCAAAAGCAACAAAAAATAGAAATCCTGTAGACGGTATTCTATAACTCCCGCGAGCAATACTTTCCACAAATTCACTATCCAACATAATCCGCACCTGACTCTTTTCCCAATCAATACTAGCGATCGCTCCCAACTTTTCCCCATCTCTACCATCTCTACCTGCTGGAGAAGTATTAAAAAGTTGAATATCTTGATTTTTTGCCTCGAAAAGTCGTCGCCGTAACTCAATATCGTCTATCATCGTTTCCGCTGCACCATCAATAGTTGCTGAAGAAATATCAATTTCAAAAGTCACCTTTCTCCCTGCACTACCATAGTTGTGACTGAGAAACGCTACACAAAATTGACGTTTTTCTGCCAGACGTTGCTCTACTTCTACAAAAGTCGTCCAAATAGGAAGTTGATCCTGTGTAGGTAGGCGATCGCCAAAGAAAGGCATTTTCCCCATAGAGCGCACTGATCCCAATGGTATCCCCCGTCGGTATTGATGTTGTGGCAACAAACGAATTTGCAAAGCCAGACTAAACTCATCTTTTTCTGCTGTTTGAGAAATTAAATGCACCGATAATAATTTTAAAACTCTTTCTCCATCAACATTGACTGCTCCCCTCAGTTTCAAAGTTTTTTCCCACTCCCCATCCTCCCTATCTGTCGCCATAGTCAGTTCCCAAATTTCCTCCCCCTCTTCTTTTCCTGGTGCTTGACGACGCACATAATATAAATGAGAATCTCCATCCAATATTTCAGACATCAATGCTTCAGCTTTTTTTCGACGTTGGTGAAATTCTGGATATTTCTTCATAGCAGTTTCACCCAACTGAGCGCGAACAAACTTATCCACTGCACTACCGACAAACCGATAACCCCAATCTTGAGAATTCAAAACTTTAGCAGGCAAAACTTTTGTTTCCGCTACCAATACTGGAGTTGTTGGAAGTGGGGAAATAATTTTAGCAGCAACCTCCAACTCCCGTCTCCCATCTTCTGAAAAAAGAGAAATTAAACCAGATAAATTTGTACCAACAGGAACATCAGCAGTATTCAGGACAACCTCTAAATTTTGTCGCCCTGGTGAGAGATAACTAGAGCGCACCTGCAACCATTTTAAATTGCACAAAACCTCACAAACCCCACCCAGTTGTAACTCCCATCCCCGTTCCACCTGTCGATTTATTTCTACTTCCCCAAAATCAAGAATTGTCGGAATATCCCAACTTGCTCCCTCCCATTCCACATTTTCTGCAACACCATTTAATTTCACCTGACTCAAAACTGGGTTAGTATTAGCTTCAGCAAATATAGCAACTTCCCCTTTGTCACCACCAACTGTTCGCTCCACTGTTAAATTTTCCAGTCGTACTCCGGGAACTGTAATTATTAGAGGAGGTTCAGTTGCAGCAAAAATTATAGTATCGGTGTCACTACCACGAATAGTAATTGATTTATCAATAGTAAAAGGTGCTTTATAATCTCCTGGTTGTAGATTGAGTTCATCTCCATCTTTTACCATTTCCAGTAATTGGCGAAAGTTAGATGGGTTGGTTTGAAATATGGTCATTTCAGTTATTAGTGCTTCCTAATGAATTAAGTATTGTATCACCAAATGATTGTTTTAGTTCACAGCACTTTTCATAATTAGTAGACCACAAGGACGTTGCACGCAACATCCCTACATTGAAAATATAATTGGTGGTGATAGTGATGACATAATCACAGGAAGCTCTGGGAAAAATACCTTGGCAGGTGGAAGAGGAGATGATACTCTAACAGGCAACGGTGGTGCTGATACCTTTATCCTATCTGGTGGGCATGACCTTATTCAGGATTTTAGTGGTAATGATTCGATTCAGGTTGCCAAAGAAGTCTCATATACAGATTCGAGTGGAGCAATAGTTACTGAATATCAGATCGATAGTCTCACTGATTTAAGCTTTAATGCTGGTGTATTGTCTGTTAATTTTGATGGTAATGATATTCCTATTGCTACTCTAGATGGTGTATCTAGCTTGGATATTAACAATAATGTTTCTTTGTTCGATATTCCTATATAAAACCCCTAAGCGGATCTATTTTTTTATACATGATGGGGGTGGGGAATGTGGGAAGTGTTGGGAGGGTGGGGAGATGGGGGCCTAGATTCTACCTTTTTTCCCTATTTTATTTCTTAATCTCCTGACTCTTGTACGGGTGATTCGCGAATCACCCCTACTCCTGACTCCTGAGCCAAAAACTCGCAACTTTGCCAAGATACGCTTAGGGCTTCTATAGAACCCATGTTGGTAAGTCACACCAATTCAAAAAATGGCTGTCATGTAAAATCTATGCCGGGTAAAGATTTCAAGTAATTTTATGTAATATTATTTTATTGAATTGGTACTATATCATGTTCGTTGAATTAATCCAGATTACAAATCATAAATTTGGGTAGAGACCTTAAATTTAACGTCTCTACATGATATAGCAGTCACCATTACTAGGGCGGAGATTCTCACGCCTCTCACATTTAGTCCGTGCTGAGAATTTATAGTGGTTTTCACAAAGGTAGACTACAAAACTTCTTCCTTCTTTCTTCTTCCTTCTTCCTTTAAACCTAAATCTCTGTACTCTATATTAATGAAAACTGCTATAACTTCGCGCCTTTCAACTAACGCAACACAAAATCAGAACGCAACCTCAAATCTAAATCATCCTCTGGATAAATCACAACTACCTCTGCTTTATCCCGACCAACAAACACTCCACCCAAAGCACCCAACCCGGCTCCTATTAATAACCTTTCCACCTCCAGAACGTCATCCCCAAGAACTGCAGACAATAAAGCAGCAGCACCAGTACCCACGGCAGCACCCTTCAAAATATCCCCAGCACTAGCACCCTTTGTTATTCTTTCAGTTTCAGTAACCACCTTAGAAATAGCATCAATACGAAACCGACGGCGATCGCCAATAATTACTTGTTCAGCAAAAAATTGAGTCCCATTGGAAACAGGTCGTAGTTGACCTTCTATCTCACTGCCAAAGGGTATTACCACTCTTCCCTGAACATTCCTAATATCTTGAGTCACTGTCAACCTTAACCTCATCGACTCATCTGGAGTTAGAACGACTTTTTCTGCTTCCTCGTATCCTACGGGGATGAGTGTTCCTGCTGGTATTCGTGCCACAGGTGATGGTCTTCGTTGGTTGACAGGGAATGGTCTTCGTGGGTTGCTAGGGTACTGTCCTCGTAGGTTGCCAGGATATTGTCGTTGCCAGTTAAACTGAGCCATAGCTCGGTTTGACATTAAACCGGGCGTTGCTGTAGCTAATGTCATGCCTAAAGTTAATAATAAAGATGTTCCAAAACGCCACTTTTTTGAGTTAAACATAGGTAGTATCTATCCTCCAATATCAGTTATCAGTTGTCAGTTATCAGTTATCAGTTATCAGTACCTCCCGCTGAAGTCAGAGACTTGAGACCTTATTTTTTTCTTAGAGATTACTTTTAACTTTTAATTTTTAACTTGCGCGTAGCGCTGATCGCTTTTGACTTTTGACTTTTAACTTTCAGCTTTTACAGCTTTTACAGCTAAAATTGCTGCACCATAAACAGGTTTATGCCTTGGCCAAATAAGTTTAGCAGCAGGAGCGATCGCCAAGATAGAATCTTCAAATCGACCGCGAAAATCAATCATACTGTTCCAGACACTTCCAATAGTAACCACTTCAAAAGTTTCGTGAAGCTTAAATAAGGTAGATATCACAATTTTTGTAGCTATACTTAACTCCTCCACAGCACCTTGAATAATTTTCTTAGCTACCTTATCTCCCTTATCTGCGGCTGCGGAGACAATAGGAGCAAGTGCTGCTATCTCTGTTGCACTCCATCCACGGCGATATACTACTTCTATTATACCCTCAATATTTGTCAAGCCCAGGTGTCTTTGAAAATCTGTAATTAAAGTAGTCGGAGATTCACGTCCATCATAACTTTTCAGAGCTGCTTGTAAACCTCGAATAGCTATATTATAACCACTACCTTCATCTCCCAACAGATAACCCCAACCACCAACCCGCTTAGTTAACCCCTGACTATTCTGGCCAAATACTAGGGAACCTGTACCTGCCATTACCACAATACCTATAGAATATCCAATACCTCCTACCAAAGCGATGTTACTATCGCTACAAATAATTATAGTATTTGGCTGTAAATCCCATTTTATCGGAATATTAGTAATAATTTCTTGGAGCAAATTTTCTACTACTAGAAAATCTTCCGGTCTTCCCACTCCTGCTAAACCAATACAAATTCCAGAGATTGGTTGATGGCTATTATTATTAGTAACTGCTTGACTAATAGCTGTTTGAATAGAATTTTTTGCCACTTCAATTCCTACACTCTGATAATTTGAAGGACCGCTTTTACCACTACCAATAATTTGATAATTTTCATCCATTAAAACGGCTTCTGTTTTCGTGCCACCGCCGTCAATTCCTAAAATATTTACTTTTTTCATATTCTATAATTACTATTATTTATCTAAATTTCTAAATTATAGTAGCACAGGCATCTTGCCTGTAATAGCTGTACTTTACACTTGAGAAAATCCCCTATATTTATCTAAATTTGCAGAGAAGAAAAGTTTTTATAATAAAATAAGGTATCAAAATAACTGATAACTGAAATGACTCTTTTTTCCTTTTTATAATACTAAAAAATAATTTAATATTAATGAAACTTATATTTAATTGATTAACATATTTAAAATTTAAACGAATTTTCACAAAAAAAGTTGAAATGAGCTTTCGAGGGCCAAATTCTAGGGAAAAATCGCGATTTCGCCCCTGTATTCGCAATCTTTTTATAAACGCTGTAAGTCTTGATGTGCAATAAATACAGGATTTTTTCTTTCCAGGAAATTTTGATGTATATTGATAATAAGTCTGTCGCTCTGCGTAGATGCTTATTAAAATGAAAAAGAGCATTGGTGAGTAGAAGTGCGATCGTGAAGCGAAACGTAGTTTTATCGCATAGCGTTTCATGTCGGCGACAGCCGAAAACAGAGTTCTATCCCAAAATAGCATTGATAAGATTGATAATTTTTCTTACCATTTCATATTGACAAAAATTTTAACTATAAAAATTGCTGAATAAGTCATAAAACTTATTCAGCCTTCCTGATATGCAGTTTCATTTCAATTCTTTAGAGGATTTATTGTTATTCCAATAACATATCTGATAAAGCATCCAATTCATTTTGAAGGACTTGCATTTCCACCGCAGCTAGGTCAACCTTCAACTTCTTACTAATGAGTTCGAGGACTTTCTTTTCTTGTGGAGTAATAACCTCATCTAACTCAGCAATTTTTTGACACTGAGCTACAACTGAAATCGCAAACTCATCATTGACTTGAGCAAGTAATTTTTCTAGAGATGGGGGAGATTTGATATTCTTCTGAATTATTTCCAGAGAACCAGGACTCAGATTAGCTGCTTCAAGTTCTGGCAGTATTTGCTCCCAAGTTTTTCCAGGATTTCCAGCCAAAATTACATGAACCAAAATTTGATCCATGATCGCTTGTTGAGCGATCGCCGCTTTTAAATATTTCTGGGTATTAATTTCAGCAGTTTCTAGTGCGACTTCCATAGTTTCCGGAGCCAATTTTGCTTCATAGAACCGACAAGCTGCATACCCCAGGGAATATAGCATAACTGCATTTGTACTACCACCAATTACTGCACCTGCTAAAGGCACATTTCGTATAAAACCCAATCCTGCTTTTAAAGCTTGACCACCTCCAACTGCTAGACCAAAAATTCCTAAAACCTCTCCTTTTCTTGCTGGTTCTTGCAAATCAAATCCATAAGCATAAGCAATCTGATATACCATTTCTGCTTGTATTGCAGTTGTAACTGTTAAGTCAACTGCTATGAGTCCTAATCCCATTCCTGGTACAATACTGGTAGCAACGCCTGTCCCCCCAACATAAATTGCTTTCTCTAAAATTACACGATGGCTAATTTCAGAAGGGCTTTCATTTGGATATTTTTGTTGTAGGCGTTGAATTTCAGTTTCAGCTTTGACAATATCTATCCGATCGACTATTTCTAACAACTCTATTTTCAGAGCTTTTGTTAATGGTGACAATAATCGACTATTATTCACCATTTCCGTAACATATCCTAGTCTATGTGTTGTATTTACAGCTACGCTACCAATAGCTTCACCTGCACCACAAGCTGCTTGAACTGTGGCGTTTCCTACTGCTTGTGCTGCTCCTGCCACTGAACCAAATAGTGACCCAAAAAAAGACTGATTTTGATTTGGAGTTTTTGATAAATCTGCGGAAGTTGTAGTCATCTTTAACTAACTTTATTATTAACTTACATATTCATAATAAAATGCACATTTACTGTTTAAAAATAGTGTATTCACTGAAGTTTTTTAGCGTAAGTTTCTGTAATTCTAAGAAAAAATACTGACCTATTGATAATCCATAAAATTTTTTGTAACTTCCCAGAGTTCGATTGTTTTTGAATACCTTTTATCAATGAATCTCCACTTAATAAAAAAGACAATTATCCCTGATTTATTATGGCTAATAAAAAAACTTGATCTAATTAGTAAAGTAAGATTTTCTGAAATTATTTACTGACAAATTGTATTGATAAAATTGATAATTTTTAACTTTATTTCCTACTATTCCATATTGATAAAAACTTTAACTATAGCCAAGAAAGAATTGGTCAAGACATAGACTGATAATGAATCTTAAACTAAAAAATTTTTTTCTAACTGTTCCCTGCTATATAAAAATAGCTGAATAAGTTCCAAAACCTATTCAGCCTTCCTGAAAAGTAATAGAAAAATTACACCTACAGCTAAGAAAGAACTTGGTGAGAACGTAGAGTGATGATGAACCTTAGACTAGAAAATATTTTTCCAACTATTACCTATTCCCTATTCCCTGCTACTGCAATTGAGGTAAAGCCTTTCTTGCCCTTTCTGCACGAGCATCTGCGGACTCCATTACTTCATCAATTTTCTCCAACATTTCCCCTGGATAATTTTCTAACACCTTAGTAGAAAGAGAAATCCGTTTTCGACCTTCATCTAAATCAACAATCATCGCTTTAACCAAATTACCCTGAGCAAAAATTGTTGATAAAGAATCAACCCGTTTTTGACTAACTTGGGTAATATGTAGCAAACCAGTTAAACCTTCCAAATCTACAAAAACACCAAAAGGCTTCACTCCTGCAACTTTTCCTTCCACTAACTGACCAACAACTAACTTACTAAAACCAGCAGATTGAGCGGCCAAACGCTGAGACATCACAATTTTCTTTTTTTCTTGGTCTAATTCCAAAAAATTGACTGTTAATACTTGGTCAATTAATGACTCCAAATTATCCTTTGCCAGAAGATGGGAGCGCGGAACAAAACCCCGTAAAGATTCTACATCTACGGTTACCCCACCTTTATTAGTACCAATTACTCGAACTTGGAAAGACTGACCACCTTCTTGTAATTCAGTCAACTTCTCCCAAATTTGATTAATTTCTAGCTGCTTAACAGAAAGAAGCACTTCACCCTCTGCATCTTGCTCACGAATAATTAGAAATTCTCTTTCTAGCTGTAGTGGTAGTGCTTCTGATAAATCTTGTGTTACTCCCAAGGAAGCTTCTTGAATGGGTAAAAGAGCTAAAGATTTACCCCCTATATCAACGTAGATACCTTCAGATTCATAACTATATACTTTTCCAGTAACTATTTGTCCTTTTTGAAATTCATAATTATACTGAGGTTGTTCGAGAGCTTTGGCAAAGTCGTCCATTGAAAAGGACTGTTTACTTCCTTGAGAGCTAGTTGATTCGGGATTCATATACAGTAAAAAAAACACTAGGCTACTCAAATATAACTAATCTCTGGTGATAATGGATAATGGATAATGGATAATTGATAATTAAATCAATAAGATTTTCGCATTTGGTTTAATTCTCTCGGTTTTAACCAGAGGTAATTAATAATTGATAATTTAGATATAACAATCCTATTTGGGTCCTGTATAAAATTTCATTGCTTTTAGGGAACAGGAAACAGGAAACAGGTAGGAGTTTCAGTTTTTTTATTTACTTTTTGATTACCCCCAACCTATTGAGGATTGCTATATAGTTTTCATTATCCATTATCTATTTAATTGTTGACTAAAAAGTTGCTTTGTCTTAACCCAAGCATCAGCAGCAGCTTGAGCATTATAACTACTACGATGGTCACAAAAGAAACCGTGGTCTGCTGGATAACGAAATACTTGATTTTTAATTTGATGTTTCTTTAATGCTGCCTCAATTTGATCTACTTGTTCTATGGGAATTAAAGGATCTTCTGTGCCAAAGAAACAATATATCGTACCACTAATTTTCGGAGTGAGAGTAATAGTAGGTTCACCACCACCAGGAGTACCAGTAGCAATACCAGCTCCATAAAAAGAGGCAGTTGCTTGAATTTCTGGCAAAGTAGCTGCTAGATAGGTAACATGGCCTCCAAAACAGAAACCTATACAACCAAATTTATCTGGTTTAACAGTGGGTAAGCTTTTGAGATAATTAATAGTAGCTTGAATATCACTGAGTAGTTCTGAAGCTTTGGTTTGTTCTTTGTATTTGCGACCTAATATTAAATCTTCCTCAGTGTAGCCCACTTCAAAACCAGGAGCTTGACGTTGATAGATTGACGGAGCGATCGCCACATAACCTTCTTTGGCAATTTTTTCTGTTACTTCCCGAATATGGCTATTAACCCCAAATATTTCTTGCACCACAACTACTGCAGGAAATTGACCAACTCCTAATGGTTGTGCTAGATAGGAATCTATTTCCAGGTTTCCATTGAGGACTTTAATATGGGTGGTATGGATTTCTAGTTCTGTCATATCCTCGTACTTGTTCAGAAACTTTTAGGTCTTTCGTTTCTATTAGTTAATTTTTTATAGATTAAAAACTAATATTAAATCTATATCATAATCTATAGATATAGCACTACGCATTTAAGGCGCGGACATCAGTAAATTCCTTTTGGTTTGACTTGTTTGCGGAGGATTTTGGCATCCAAAACTCAGTCAGAGATGACTTTTGAGTGTCAAATGTGTGTCTTACATTCTGTTCGCGAAGCGTTTCCGCAGGAAATGGAGGCTTCAGAATTACGCACTCGATGCATGATTACGCACTCGATGCATGACTTACGCGTAGCGCTAAACTCAGTCATATATAACTTTTGACTTTTGATTTGTGACTTTTGACTTGTTTGGGGAGCTTAGATAATGGTTGATTTTCAGATTAAAGCAGATAGTGATATTCCCGCATCAAACCAATTATTTAATCAAATTCGGTTTGCGATCGCTTCTCGACAGCTTCCCCCTGGCCATAAATTACCTAGTACCCGACAACTTGCTATGCAAACTGGGTTACATCGAAATACCATAAGTAAGGTATACCGTCAACTAGAAGATACTGGCCTTGTAGAAGCTCAAGCAGGTTCGGGTATATATGTGAAAGATAAAGGCCATGAATGGGTGGCAAAGCTAAATTCTTCCACTTTTGACAAATATCCAAATGATATTAATATAGCCAAGAGTATAGTCAAGAGTAGCTTGGATGAATTGTTATCCCAAGGTTGTAATTTATACAAAGCTAGGGAAATGTTCCTCAAAGAGATTGCCTGGCGATTAAGTTGTCGTGATAACGTCTTAGTCACGGCTCCATCTAATGATATTGGTATTGGAGAGTTGATGGCTAAAGAGTTGGAACAAGCTCTGAATATTTCTGTAAAGTTAGTTCCTTTAGAAGAACTAGATGAGAATATAGAAAAAGTATTTTTTTACACCATTGTCACAAGTCGTTATTTTATTGGGAAAGCTGAAAAAATAGCTGCTCAAAAAAATCAATCTGTCCGAGAATCTGTCCCAGAATCTATTCGAGAATCTGTCCCAGCATCTGTTCGAGTTATACCAGTTGATATATATGATTATAATGAAGAGTTTAAATTGCTACAAACATTACCCAAGGGAAGTTACTGTGGTTTAGTTAGTCTCAGTTCAGGTTTTTTACGAGCTGCAGAAGCAATTATTAATAGTATGCGTGGAAATGATGTAATTGTTATGACTGCCCAAGATAAAGAAACCGATAAAATTAATGCTATGGTGCGGTCAGCTAGAATAATTGTTTGTGATAAATTTACTTTTGATAAAGTTAAAGATTCCTTACAAAAAAATAGGGAAGATATTATTCGGCCTCCACAAATTAGATGTATTGAAAATTATATTATTATAGATTCGATTAATCTCTTGAAACGAGAGTTAGGTTTACTTTAGCTAGGCAAATATTTTTGCTCTTTAACTATCTAGAATAGGGAAGCATAAAATAATAAAAATGACTAATTTAGATTATTTATAGAGCATTTTTCAAATATTATGAGGTAAATAAGTTTGGAATTTTAGGTAATAGGGAATATTGTAACTAGGAAAATAGAAGAGAAAAAAATACTGTATCTTATTCATTCAAGAACGGCTATATAGAATATTGATGTTACCATAAGGAAGAATTTAATCATGAAACGAATAGCAAAAAAAGTATTAATAATTTCACGAATTAGCTAAAGCTAATTTTTTTTTCAGATGTAATTTATGAAATTCATTCCTAGAGAAGTTTTCTAATACCAATTTTATAAAATATTGCTATAGTTACAACACAACCAACAAGTAACAGGGAAATAACAAAATTATCAAAAAGATAAGAAAAGATTAAATCTATAAAATTTATAATTTCTCTGTTGTAGGAAGAAATCAAAAACTAAAACGTAACTGCCTATGTACAAATTTGGTATAATCTTAATTAATATTTAGCGTATCAAAATAATTAGCTCTAAAACCCTACCTTGAAAGGTGAAATATTTTTGAAGGGTTGCTCAAAATCTCCATTACAAATTACAAAAACAACTTTTGACTTCTGAGGTCGGTAAAAACAGTCCCTCAATGAGTACTAATATCTTAAAAATTTATAAAAAACATTAAAATTAATTTCCTGACTTGATTCCCTCATCACGACTTGGTATTTTAGGATAATCTAATCACACAACCTATATAGGACTGCTATAGTTTATAAAATACTAATAAAACATTTGCAAATCAAGTAATGTAAAAATGAAAACAGCAATTAGAAATATTAATACAGAAGTTTTAGAACATAATTTACAACAAAGGTGGCAGTCTTTGAGAAAAATCAATGATTCTTGCCAAATTCAATGTGACTTAAAAGCCGGAACATTATTGGTGGTTTGTCAACATCCATCAAATTTAGTAATAGATAGGGAAAAAACAATTGCAGAGTTAAAAAGTATAGTTCAAAAACAGGATTTAGAATCTATAGAAAAAGTAGGTATTTGTTTGAATGTAATAGGTCATATATATCCTTATGCTTATCATTCATTTTTTACGAAGAGTCGGCAAGAAGAATCTACACTAACTTTTATGCCGAAATGGATAGATAGAGATATAGATTCTGAAATAAAAATTACACCAGAATTATTAGATTCCTTAGACAATCCATTTAATTTAAAAGATTTAGAAACAATATCTATTAGATTAGAATCTGAAGAGAGACCCGAGCCAAATACTAATGTCAGAAATCAGAATATTCCTGGTAGTAAAAGTCAAAACTCGGAAATCAAGATTACCTCAAAATTACTGGATGATTTAGATAATCCTTTTGATGTTGAAGGATTAGATTTATCTCAAAAAAAAATCAAAAGAAAAGCTAGAAATGATGTAAAACAAAAATCATCTGTAACAAAAGAATCAACTGTTAACTTAACTACCTTTTCTCAAGTAGAATTTCTCAGCGCTAGTTTAAGTTTAGCAATTTTAATAGGCTGTTTTTATGCAATAACTCAACCTTGTGTGATTGGAAAATGTATGATAATACCAACAGCAAGAGAGTTAAATCAACAGTCACTAGAAACAATTAAAAATGTCAAAAACTCTTTGGCTCCAAAGCAGGCACAAGAAAAGTTAGAAACAGCAGTTCAAGATTTAGAAAAGATTCCATTTTGGTCAATACGTTACTTAGAATCACAACATTTAAAGTCTACTTACCAAATAGAAACTCAACATTTAGAAATAATTAGAAAAGCTTTGCGTAATGGTCAACAAGCAGCTCAAAATAGTAAAGGTTTACCACTGCCAGCAGAAGACTGGGTAGAAATTCAATCACTTTGGCAAGAGGCGATATCTTTATTAGAAATAGTACCAGAAGATAGTAGCGCTTATCCTTTTGCTAAAAATAAATTGCAGCAATATCGTAAGTATTTAGTTGCTATTAAAGGAAGATTAACTACTGAAGAAGAAGCTAATCAAAAACTAGTAGCTGCTAAACAATCAGCTCAGTTGGCAGAAACAAGAGAGGTAATAGCTCAGTTTCCTGAAAGCTGGAAAAATGTATATTCAAATTGGGCAGATGCGTTGGAGCAAGTATCTACTATTCCTTCAGAAACTACTGCCTATTTAGAAGCAAAAAATTTACTACCTCAGTATGAACAAAAACTTCAATTAGCTGAAGAACGTAGAGTTATAGAACAAATTGGAGAAGAGGCGTATAATCAAGCTATTAGTTACTCTAAACAAGCTGAAGTTTTTGAAAGGAGAGGTAATTGGAAAGAGGCAACAGAATATTGGCAAAAAGCTCTAAATTCTGCTGAAGAAGTACCTAATAATTCTAGTTATTCTGCTAAAATCAAACCACTAATTAAGTCTTATAATACTCTTCTAAAAATAGCAGCAGCTAACCAGAGATTATTAGCAACTTTAGCGAAAGCTCGTCAGGATTTAAGTAAGACTTGTCAAGGAAAACCAAAAATTTGTCAATATAGTGTTACCAAGGATTTAATTACTGTGCGGTTAAATTCTGACTATGTGGAGAAAATAAAAAAAACAGCTAAAGCAGTAGAAAGTAGTAAAGATAAGAAGAGTCGTACCGAACTAGAAAAACATTTGAAAACTTTACAGGTTGCTTTAAAAGCTATTAGTAATAATGCTAAAATTCCTTTAGAAGTTTATAACCCACAAGGTTTAAAAATTGCTGCTCATTTTCCCAATAGTTGAAGCGAGGGAATAGGGGAGAGAGAGTAGGGGAGTAGGGAAAATGAAAATTTAGTTAGCATAAAAGTTTTAAACATTAGGAAACTGCTACTTTTTGAAGGTAGAAACAGGGTTGTGTATTTCTGAAGCTAGCGCTAAATTCAGGAACTTATCTTACTTTTTCTTTTTACAATGATAATATCCCACAAATATAAATTTATTTTCCTGAAAACAACTAAGACTGCTGGTACATCAGTTTAAATTTCTTTATCTAGATTTTGTGGCGATGATGATGTAATTACTCCTATATCCTTGAAAGATGAAGCTATTAGAAAACTTCTTGGAAAAAGACCACAAAATTATTTAGATTTTGATGCTCAGGGAAATGAATATAAAAAGTATTTCAACCATATCACTGCTAAAGAAATTCAATGTGTCATAGAACCTTCGATTTGGGATAGTTACTATAAGTTTTGTTTTGAAAGAAATCCTTTTGATAGAGCTATATATTTGTACTACTTTCTTTGCCAAAACAAATCCATTAAATTTGATGACTGGCTGAAAAATTAAGTATACTAGTCCATTCCTAAAAAAAAATTGGAATATTTACACAATCAACGATAAAATAGTAGTTGATTTTATTGGTAAGTATGAAAATATTCACTCAGATTTAACTTTCGTCTGTCAGAAATTAAACATACAATTTGATTGATGGATATTTACCAAAAGCTAAAGGATTTTTCAGAGATGACAACCGCCCTTATTATGATTTTTTGAATGGGGAACAAATGCAAACTATCCGTGAATGTAACTCAAATGTTATTGATTTATTAGGTTATGACCATGAAAATCAAAATAATCACAAGATTTAAATTTTAGAAAAAGAAAAAGAACAACCACAAAATCATACTCAAGAATGTTACAATCAAATAGGATATCAACTACAAAAACAAGGAAAATTAGACGAAGCTTTGATTGCTTATGCTTAAGCAATAGGAATTAATCCCCAAAAATCTTGGGCTTATTATCATACACTAGGCGGTATTTTTAGAGAAAATAATCGCTATAGAGAAGCAGTAGAAGCTTACCATCAAGCTATTAAAATCAAACCAGATTTTCCTTGGAGTCATTATCACTTAGGAGTAGTGTTAGAGAAACAAGGAAAATTAGATGAAGCTTCCACTCATTATCAAAATGCTATCGAGCTTGGACTCACGATTATTTAAGATTAGTCTTATAAATATAAGGAAAATTAAATTAACTACTTACTTTGACTGCCAGAATACTATTTAACCTCACCAAGATTTCTATTTTTATAAAAATAATAAAAAACTTTTCTACCAGTGAAATAACCTACGACTGAATAATAATATTTCTGGCTCCAAGTAGGGGTATTTATCTGAAAGTAGTAAATTTGCCACAGATATATCTTTACCAATTGATAATTGATAATTAGGGTTTGCGTATAGAAAGTCTTTTGGTAGGGGTAGGAGTCAAGCGCCAGGAGTCAGGAGACAGGAGAAATAGGAATGAGCGAGGAGGTAGGAGTTAAGAATTGTAAGAGTGATTTTTATGCCATAATCATCCCAAAATACTAGCTTTTAACAGCTCTTTCCACCGAAAAGCTGGTACTTTTTCCAGACCTAAAAACGCACTTACCAATATCAGTCAATACTTTTAGAATTAATCAGCAGAGCAATAATTAGAGATAGTTTTCATTATGCACTATTAATTCTCCATTATTCATTATCCATTATCCATTAATAAGTTGTTCATCCTGATTAAAAAATTGCCTACATAAACCATAAGTAACCAATAAACTTGTAACCAAATTTGCAAAAGCTAAAAGAAACATAATTAACATTTGATATGCTACAGCATCTAGAGGATTAACACCGCTTAATAACTGACCAGTAACAATTCCAGGAAGTGTGACAATTCCGATTACTGTCATCTGGTTTAAATTAGGTATTAATGCAGCACGAACAGCATCTTTTCTATATTTAGCAACTGCTTGTTGTGGTGTAGCTCCTAAACTTAAATAAGTTTCAATTTCTACTGGACTAGAATTAATTGTACTGACGAGTCTTTCTCCAGCGATCGCTGCTCCATTCATCGCATTTCCTAATACAATTCCCACTAAAGGAATTAAATATTGAGGTTCATACCAAGTCTCAGGTTTAATAACCAATAAATTTGTATAACTAATACTTAAAGTTGTACTGGTTAAAATGGAACCCCAAACTAAAGGTAATAACCGAGGTATTTTTTGACTAATTCTATTCCTAGCAACTAGAGAAGCAACTGTTAACATAACAGAGAGAATAGCTATTACTAACCAAGGCTGTTTAGTCGTAAATACTATTGCTAATATATAGCCAACAAATATTAACTGTACAATAGTACGAACTGTAGCTATTAATAATTGCCATTCTAATCCTAATTTTTGCCAAACTGAGAGACCAATAGCTATGGCAATTAGTCCTAAAGCCATCGCTATATCCGTAATTGTTAATTGAATCATATTGTGACTATTATTATTTCTAGAGATAGTTTATTCATATAGCAATCAAGAATGATTTATGAGATATTTCAGAACAATTAAGAACGCTCAAAATCCTTCAATATTCTGACTCCTGACTCCTGTCTCCTGACTCCTAACTACTACTAAAATCTCACAACTGAAATATGATTGCTATATTTTTATTTAAATCTAAATCAAAGTCAAATCTCTTGGATTTAGTTGAGGAGAAATATCAGAGTAAAGTTGAATAAATTTATCCTAAAGTTTTTTATAATCTAACTAAAAACTGAGGCGTTGGTAATTTTGCCTATGAGTTTTATAGACAATAATAATATTCCTCGCTTTAAATTCATAGAATTAACTCATTAAATTTGATAGTTAAAACCATTCATTATTTATCCTTAAATCCATAAGATTCGCGAACTAAATATAAAGGTCTTCTCTTGACTTCAGCATAAATTCTACCTAAATATTCTCCCATAACGCCCAACGTGATGAGTTGTACTCCTCCCAAAAATAGAGTTACAACCATTAATGAAGCATATCCTGGAACGTCAATTCCAAAAATCAAAGTCCTAAAAATTAGATATGCAGCATAGACAAATGCAATACAAGATATAAACAATCCAATATAACTCCAGATTTTCAGGGGAACTGCGCTAAAAGATGTAATACCCTCAAGGGCAAAGTTCCACAATTTCCAATAATTCCATTTTGTTTCCCCTTTATATCGAGGTGGGCGATCATATTTCACTGCGATTTGTTTAAACCCAACCCAAGCAAATAAACCCTTCATAAACCTATGAGTTTCTGGCAGTTGTTTAATCGCCTCAATCACCTGACGATCCATTAGCCTAAAGTCTCCCGTATCTTGGGGAATTTTAATTGAAGTCATCTTTTGAATGATGCGATAGAAACCATTAGCAGTTATTTGCTTAAGCCAACCTCCAGAGCGAGATTTTCTAGTGCCATAAACTACATCGTACCCTTCATGCCATTTGCCTACCATATCGCCGATTAACTCTGGTGGATCTTGTAGATCGGCATCAATCAGAATTACTGCTTTTCCTGTAGAATAATCCAAACCAGCACTCATGGCTACTTCCTTGCCAAAATTACGGGATAAGTTAACTACCTTAATCACTGAATTACGATTATGATGCTCAATTAAATAATTGAGAGTGTTATCCCGACTTCCATCATTGACACAAATAATTTCATAAGTCATACCGAGTGTTTCAAGAACCGAGATTAACCGCTCGAATAAATAATCAAGATTAGGCTCCTCATTGTAGCAAGGAACAATAATTGATAAATCTATAATTTCTCCAGGTTGTATATTTTTTAATTCATTACTATAAGTATTCATATTGTTTCTAATTTACCTGTAGATATAACACCTAGTGCTCTGACACGCTTAAAATGTTCCAATAGTAGGGGCGAGTTCGTTTGAGATGGTATTAGTTACTAGTAATTAATTGGTACTGATGTGGCTATTGATTTAGTTAATACTTAGTCTCAGATTATTGAATATAGAAAAACACAATGCAAGTATGATAAAAATAAAGATAATTTTTTCTAATAATTTAGATATATTCCAATAAGCTATACTTACTGTAGTCAAAAATAAAGGCAAGTTCATTAATTGATAATTGATAATGGATAATTGATAATTACCTCTGGTTAAAA
>NZ_JBNHER010000188.1:0-13129 GCF_050015975.1 Dapis purpurea BLCC-M126
AGCCAGAGTTAATACTTTTTCTGAAGCACCCTGGCAGAACAGATGAATCGTGAAATTTTCTGACTATTAATTCTGGAGCCAGAGTTAATACTTTTTCTGAAGCACCCTGGCAGAACAGATGAATCGTGAAAAAATATCGTTATTCTTTAATTAAGTCAGTGCTCTACTAGAATTAAAAATAGCAATCAACGCCACACCAACATCTGCAAAGACTGCTTCCCAAATACTTGCCAACCCGACCATTCCCAATAAAATAAATAAACCTTTTACTCCCAAAGCAAAACCAATATTCTGCCAAACAATACGGCGAGTTTTTCTCCCAATCTTTATTGCTTCAGCAACCTTAGAAGGAGCATCCGTCATAATAACAACATCTGCAGTTTCAATTGCAGCATCGGAACCCATACTACCCATCGCCATACCAACATCGGCACGAGCAATAACGGGAGCATCATTAATTCCATCTCCAACAAAAGCAACTTTGCCATTATTTTGATGGAGTAATTTTTCAATGGCAGTAACTTTATCTTCTGGCAATAATTCTGCTTGATAATCATCTAAACCTAGATTTTTTGCTACCCGTTGAGCAACACTTTGATTATCTCCGGTTAACATTACAGTTTTTTCTACCCCCAAATTTTTCAAAGATTTAATTGCCGGAGCAGAATCTAATTTAATTTGGTCAGAAATTGTAATATAACCAACATATTTACTATTAATTGCCAAATGAACCGCCGTATCTCCCACATCACAAATATCATGTTCAATATCTTCTAAATGTAAGAGGCGATCGCCTCCAGCAATAACTGTTTTATTCCCAACTTTTGCCTTAATTCCACATCCAGCAATTTCTTGATACTCTGACACATCAGAATTATCTACTTTAGTGGAATTATATTTATAAACCGCTTGAGCAATAGGATGATTTGATAAAGATTCAACTTTGGCTGCCACTTCTATTAATTCTTGTTGAGTCAAGCCATTTTTTGTCACAATATCTGTCACCTGAAGTTGACCTTCTGTTAAAGTTCCAGTTTTATCAAAAACCACAGTTTTAATAGCAGCTAAATCATCTAAAAATGTCGAACCTTTAACTAAAATTCCTCGTTTCGCAGCTCCACCAACTCCGCCAAAGTAACCCAAAGGAATGCTAATTACTAATCCACAAGGACAAGAAACGACTAATACAATTAATGCCCGATTTATCCAATCAGCATAAGTCGCATCAGAGATAAATAGAGGAGGCAAAAGAGCGATCGCTAAGGAAATAAAGACAACGACTGGAGTATAGTATCTGGCAAAAGTTGTCATAAATCTTTCCGTTTTAGATTTCTTACTTTTAGCAGTTTCAACTAATTCTAAAATTCTAGCAATTGATGACTCGTCAAAAAGTTTAGTAACCCGAATTGTTAATACTCCTGTTTGATTAACCATCCCTGCTAAAATTATTTGTCCAACTGTGAAAAACTTAGGTATTGATTCCCCAGTTAAAGCTGAAGTATCAACTTGAGAATTGCCAGAAATAATTTCACCATCTAAAGGAATTTTTTCTCCTGGTTTAACAACTATTTCACTTCCAACCTCTACCTTTTCAGGAAATACTTTTTTCAGAGAATCATCAATTTTTAAATTTGCATAATCAGGACGAACTTCTAATAATGACTTGATAGAATTACGGGAACGTTTAACCGAATATTCTTGGAATGTTTCCCCAATTTGATAAAACAACATTACTGCTACAGCTTCAGGTAATTTATCAATAGCAATTGCTGCTAATGTTGCCACAGTCATTAAAAAATTTTCATCAAATATTCTACCTTTCAAAATATTTTTCCCGGCGCTAGAAAGTACATTCGATCCACTATATATATAGATAGGAATAAACACTATGTATTTCCCTATACCATAGGCAGTATTTTCTAATTGTTGATAGAAAATCAAACCTAAGATATAGATAATACCAACTGCAAGTAAAGGTAAAATTTCCTGTTTTAAATTGAAATATCCTATAGGTTGATTAGTCTGATTATGATTTTCTTCATGGTCACAGCTACAACAATAAGAATGATTATGATTATCCATTTTTTTTCCTAAAGCCAGATGATTTTTATGATCGATATTATAATCAATTAAATTGAAAATCAACCTATATATTATTTATATTTAAGATATAGCAATTCCCAGACTCGTTTGTTTTAGGGAATAGGAAGTAGTAATTCGGGAAACAGGGAATAGAAAAGAAGAAAAACAACTGTACCTCAGTAACCTGAAAAACGCTAGATTTCTATTTAAGATGCAGCAGTTTTATACTTCATTAAGGGACTTACGGTTTATTAATCTACCAATCAGATTTTGCGATTTCTTGAGTATAGCTTGTTTGACTGATACTTTATTTTTGCGCAAGTCCCTAAGTACATATATTTATAGTTTTAGGGAATAGGAAATAGGGAACAGGCAAAAAATATTCATTCCTTCAGTTGTACCAAATTAACCACCGAATTCGCTTTATCAAACTAAGATTGATAGAAAAATTAGTCACAGGAACAATTTAACTTCTAAATTCTGAATTCAGAATTTAGAAGTTAAATTCTAACGGTAATATAGATTTTGCCAACATTCCATGTACTCCCTTTTGAGGATTATTCACAACTTGAGTAATATGAAAATTCACTGCAAGGGAACACAAAATATAAGCATCTTCACGACTCAAACCAACAAATTTTTCTAACCAACTAATCATTTGCTTTAAAGCTAATTCAAAAGCAGCATCTAAAGTATTTCCAAATCCAAAAGAAATAATATCAGTAGATGTTTCTGCCATAGGAAAACTTATTTGTAAATCTTTTCTCAATTTAATCTGAATAGTACCATTCATTGAAGTTTCAATCGCCGTTACATTTATCTCTCCATCACCCTGTGCAGAATGACCATCCCCAATAGAAAATAAACCGCCCGGCACGAAAACAGGTAAAAATATTCGCGAACCAACTTGTAACTCTCGACAGTCAATATTACCTCCATAACTACCAGGAGGAATAGAACAACGTTCAGTATTTTCTGTAGCAACTCCTAAAATTCCAAAGAATGGTTGAAGAGGAATTTTCATCCCGCTATTAGGAGGAAATTCAGCAATTTTTTTCTCTAAATCTAATGGAATAAAATTTAATTTTGGTTCCATAAATTGTTCGGGTAATGCTCCCCACCCCCGACGAATAGAATTAAATCCTATCGGTAAACTAGGGTAAATATTTTCCAGAATAATTTCTAGTACATCTCCCGGTTTAGCATCATTAATATATATCGGTCCTGTTAATAAATGAGGACCCAGACCGACTTTTCTTTCTACTGGTAAATTATGACAAATTTCTAGAAATTCTGGAGTCAAAAAATATTCAGGTGCTTGGTCATAAAGATAGTAACCAGTATAAGTTTCTATATCTACACTATCTCCAGAATTAATTATTAATGCTGGAGATAGTTGATGTGAAAATCCTCCTAAATGAACAGTTTGACAGTTAGCTTTTAAAACGTGATGAGTCATTTTATTTGGTTTTAATATTTATCAATAGCAGGGAACAGTAAACAGTTGGAAAAACATTTTCGCTGTCTAAGATTCATCATCATTCTATAATCATAACTAATTATTTATTAGCTACAATATGGTTTTAAAAATTACGACAAGATAGTTTTTTTATTCTTTTATATTCTTTTATATTTCCTATTATTTACTGAAAAATAAAAATATAAAACTTTTTCTTTCAAGATAAAAAAAGTACTAGCATATTTCCTTATATTCAATTCCGTTACAGTTTTAATCATCGGTAATTATCCATTATCTATTAGTAAACCCATTATTATAAAATTCAATAATCTGTAGGGGTTTAGGTACTAAACCTTTGCTCTAAACCCTTACCCTTACTAAAGAATAAACCTGCTTTAAATCTTTTGCAGGGATTTTCACCCAACCTGAAAAAGCTAATAGCTAGTTCAAGATTGCTAAATTCAAAAATAACTTAAGCTATCTTAAATTATTTTAATATCTAGCATTTTTTTGAAAATAAATTGTAATTAATCATACTAACAATCATCCCTATAATATGTTTATCTAAAATTATGGAATTATACCTAAACTAAAAAAATGTTATTAAGTAAACTAGCGATAGTTGATTCTACTCTCCGAGAGGGAGAACAATTTTTTAAGTCAAATTTTTCTACAGGAGATAAAGTTGAAATTGCTAGGGCACTAGATCAATTTGGAGTAGAATATATTGAAGTAACATCTCCAACTGTTTCCCCTCAATCATATCAAGATTGTCAAAACTTAGCTCAGTTAGGTTTACAAGCTAAAGTTATTACCCATATTCGCTGCCATATTGAAGATGCAAAAATCGCCCTAGATACAGGTGTAGATGGTATTAATCTATTTATGGGTACATCTAAACTCTTACGTCAATTTAGTCATGGTAAAAGTATTGATGAAATTATTGATATAGCTGTAGAAGTTATTACTTTTATTCATCAACAAAATCCCCAAATAGAATTGCGTTTTTCCACAGAAGATTCTTTTCGTAGTTCCCTATCAGATTTACTACGAGTTTATTTAGCAATTAATAAATTAGGGATTGTCAATCGTTTTGGGGTAGCTGATACAGTAGGTATAGCCACTCCCCATCAAGTTTATCAATTAATTCAAGAGATGAGACAATGCTTTTCTGAAGATATAGAATTTCACGGTCATAATGATACAGGTTGTGCTATTGCTAATAGTTTTGCTGCTTTTGAAGCAGGAGTAACTCATATTGATACAAGTGTTTTAGGCATTGGTGAACGCAATGGTATTACTCCTTTAGCTGGATTAATTGCTCGTCTTTATACCCTCGATCCAGAAACTTTAAATCGAAAATATTCTCTATCTTATCTTCATAAATTAAATCAATTAGTAGCGGAAAAAATAGGAGTTTCTATTCCCTTCGATCATTGTATTGTTGGAGAAGCTGCTTTTAATCATAAAGCTGGAGTTCATACTAAAGCAATTCTGAATAATTCTAGAACTTATGAACCAATAAATCCCACTGATTTTGATTTGAATCGGTCAATTTTAATTAATCACAAACTAACAGGCAAAAATGGTATTGCACATCGCGCTCATCAACTAGGTCTAAATCTAGAAAGTTTTCAGATTCAAGCTATTACTCAGACAATTAAAAAATTAGCAGACAGGGAGAAAGTTACACTAGAAAATGTGGATGAAATTTTATTGTCATACCACCAAAATATTGGTTAAATTTTTTGGGTGAATATTTGGGGTAAATATAATTACCAAACTTGTAGCAATTTACAAGAGAGTCAAGTAAACCACTCAACTTAAAATCCCTCTTTTTTATGCTAATTCACTTAAATAAAATCGCTAATAATTTCACGCTGATTGTGTAAAATAATTCCCTGAAATAATTTTAGATAGTATCTTGACGGTATTGATTGAAAGTTTTCAGGCAATACTATTTTACCTTTTATTTTTATGAAACTGTATAAGGTAGATTTAGGATAATTAATCAATTTGGTTTAAAGTCTTCTATTTCATTTCAAGAGAAAAAGCGGTCGTTTTGCTGGCGCATAACTGCATTAACGGCTGTTGCCAACATGAATGCGGAGGTTTCCTCACCATATCAAATCGACCAAGAAAAGAAATTGTGATTTCCTGATCTCCAATTCCTTTACGGTTTTAACCAGAGCGAATTATCCATTATTCATTATCCATTATTCATTATCGATTATCCATTATTCATTATCCATTAATGAATACTTATGAAAAAGAATAGCTCTAGCTAAAGTATTAACAGACTCCTTTGTTCCCAGAGAAGAAAAACACCACTGAAAATCACAAAAGTAATTACTAACTGACGGAATAGTTGAGGACTAATTTTTTCTAATACTAAATGACCCAACCAATTTCCTGGAAAAGCAGCTATTCCTATGAGTATTCCATATCCCAAATAAGGCAAAGTTAAATTACCAAAAACTGCATAAGTGATTGCCTTAAAAATATGAACTACTATCCGGTTAACTGCTTGAGTACCCAATAATTCTTCTTTTTCCAAACCATAATTCAGGTAAAATGGTGCAAGTAAAGGTCCCATACTACCAATAATCCCTGACAAAAATGAATAAATAAAACCTGCTGGCAGGAAATACCATGCAGGAACAGTAAAAGATTTTTCTTGATTCTTAAGAATTAAATTTATCCCAGAAATCAATAGAAATAATCCTACTAAAAAACTCAGCCATCTTACGGGAATTTGGGTCAACATAAAAGCCCCTAAACAACCACCAACAATAGCACCAGGTAGTTCCCAACAAATGACTGTCCAGTTGATTTTTTGTCGATAAGCAACAGCACGTTCGGCGTTACCAATAATTGCTCCTATTGTAATAATTGGTGCGATAGCTATAGCTCCCAAAAAAAAACCAACTATTGGCATTAATAGAAATGAACTACCCCCACCTGCTAGGGTACTGACAAACCATCCGATAATACTTGCTAATGTTAACCATATATAGGTCATATTATTTTATAAATAAAAATTTTTTACTACGATTTTTCTTAGCTTGATTTTTGGATTTTAAATTTCCGAGAGGAGTTAAAATTAAATGAGGAGTTATAATTAAATAATATTCTCCAAAATCTACCAATAGAAACATTGAGTCAATTGAAGTAGATGGGCATCAATAAAATTGAAAACGAAAAATCAGAAAATGAAGCCAGAAAGTAATTTTTTAAAGCTTTTAACTGTTTTGAATCTTCGTCCCGATTTTATGAATAATTCAACCCACCTACTTAGTACTTTATAGAAAATCAATTTTTAACACCATTAATTAAGTTTTTACTTAATTAACTTTCTTTTTTAAGATATTAGCTATTCATAATATAACCCTTCTATTGGCACACCATCTTCATGTTTATTTTCCTTAGATTTTCCTGGTAGTGAATTGCCATCAACACCTATACGATTAACTGGAATTTTTTCTTTTTCTGCACCGACTCGTAATAAAACTAGAGGTTCATCTCCACAACTTTGAAAGTTGTAAAAACTACCTCTAGGAAGCAGAATACCTTGATTTCTGGTAAAAACTCCAACTTCACCATCTTTACCAAAAAATCTGGCTTTTCCTGCTAAAACAACAAAAGTATGATCCTCTCCTGGATGGGAGTGTAAAACATTTTCTCCCCCTTGAGCGTAACATTTAATTCTCACACTCATTAAATCAGTTTTAGCAAGAGTATAGTCACTCCTGCCTTTACTCAAAAGTTGAGTTTTAAGTTGAAAAACCTGTGGTTCTGGACTTTTATTAGAAGATTTTTCTGTCAATTCTTGATTAGCAACCATTCTCAGTGTTTTTTGAAGACTACACTACACTATAATTAATAATATCTCAGTTACCTGATAGCAAATGTGATAAAAGTATTAATTTTTTGCTTTGGCTAACTTAAAATTATCTGACCTATTACTATAAATTTTTTGGAATATAGTAAATCTTGATACAAAAACTAAATTATTTCAGAAAATTTTAAGGTTTCCTTGGCTGAAGAATCCCGCGCTCTCCCGTAGGGGAGCGTCGGGAGTATGTCAATATCACAACTAACCCATAATCCGAATTGTAGATTAATACAATCTAAACCAAATCATACATCACAAATTTCCAGGCACTACTATGACAAATGTTGTCTGCAATACACAAAAACATGGAGCAAGATTCCCTTGAATTAATATATCACGGGACTTACCCAGAGAGCACATATATAGCATTTAAAACTATAGCGCTATAGTTTTTGAACTTTATACATAGTACCTTTGCGTAAGTCCTGATATCACTACTTTTATGCAACAAAGCCATTTATCTGTACAAATAAGCTTGTCTCAGTTGCCGGACAATTTCCCCATGAACTTCACTGCGGATGCGGTTGCCACGCTGACATTGTTCCAATTTAATATTATCAACAAAAAACTTTACAGCCATATTAATAGTACTACTATCACGAGCGCCACCTATCGACACATCTTGCATCCAAATTCTAGGAGACTGCCAGGAAGCATAAGTTTGAAATCTCTCTTGTATCCATTTCCATAATTCTTCAGTATAATCATCCAATTTTGTTTCTGACAAACCCTGATTACCATTGATAATTTGCTGTAATAACTTGTTCATTCTCTTGATTAAAAAATCTATTTTTCTTTCCCACTCACTTTCTAAAACTTCATTATCTGTATCAATTAAATCTGGATCTTCTTGCCAGTTTCGATACCAACTTCTCAGCAAACTAATTAAAGCATCTTCATCCATATTCTGTGATTCTTGCAAATATAATGACTTTTGCCCTTTTTGTTTTTCTGATACTGTTTCCAACCCTACCATTCTCACTACATCTAAATAATAACCTTGAATTGCCCTAATTTCTCCCGAATCTAATCCCTCCATTTCCATAAACTTAATTTTACCAACTAACTCAGCGATCGCTTTCTTAACTTCTTCTAGCTTAACTTTAACTTTTTCCTCTGCTAGAAGACGTTGACGACCAGCTTCTTTTTTCGATGAAAGATTATCTTCACTGTCTAATAATTGATCTGTCATTCTGTAAAAACTTTCTATAGCTACCAACTTTTTCTTAATCTCTCCTAATGTATCTGGATGGCTCAAAATCACTTCTTCGATAATTTTGATAGCTTGATGGGGGTCACTGTCAGCCCTAATTGGTACAATAATTGTATAATAATAGCTAGAATTAGGGCGACTAAAATTAATCAACTTTTGACTTTCTAAAGCAGCATTAGGTACTAACAAATCGCAATGACTGTCAATTAAATATAAAGTTGTTAACCTAATTCCAATAGATTTAATTACAGCGATTGAGCCATCTTGTAAAGCCACAACATCACCAAATTGAAATGGTGTATCTACTAATAAGACCAAACCACTAAAGAAATTAGATAAAATATCTCTGAGTGCAAAACCGAGTACAAATGTAATACCACCAAATGCCACCCATAACCCACTTAAATCTATTCCTAATGTTTGGATGAATAAAAAGCCTCCTATCAAGTAGATGAGAATTGGTAGGGTATTTTTAATCAGGGGAACTAAGACATCATCCCAGTCTGCTTCTGTTTTTTCTGCATATTTGCTGAGAGAATAAGCAATTACTTGAGTAAATAACTGATTGATCAAATAAGTGATAACAGCAACAATTCCTGCTGTTAATAATCTTTCAATGAAAGGGAAATTTTCTAACAAATTTAAACTGTAAATTAATACTTTGAGAGCAGTTAGTACAAAAAGTATTAGTAGAGGAGTTTGTAAAATGTTTACAGTTAAAATACCTATTTCATTATTTGAACGGCGAAATAAAGACTTGAGCGCGGAAAATAGTACCATATATATAAATAATCCTAAAACTATTCCGATCGCTAAAAGTCCTCCCTGTTGGAGCCAAGGAAGTGAGTATATAGCTGAAGAATTTGATGTTTGTAAAAGTGTCAACATAGTCTAAATTAATTCCGATTCTTTTTTGAGGTTTCATTTCAGTTATCATTTATCAGTACCTCCTACTGAAGTAGGAGGCTTGAAATACTGAATTTTCTTTTTTATCTCCTTTAAAGGGGGAGGCTTGATACCTTTTTTCTGGTCAATATCTTGCCAAAAGGAACAATACCAGATTATACAATTAGGCCCCTGTGAATATTTCTTCGATTTTGGAAGACATTATTAATTTACCACAAGAAATATGGGAAGTTAAAGACAACGATAAACCTAATACCAGTTATCAATTATCAGTACCGACCTGAAGCCATAAGCTTGAAAGACTGAAGTTTATTGTTATCATTCTCTATCCAAGTGGAGGTTATTGACCTGATTTTTGGGTCAGAACTCAGAATTCAGGAGTCAGGAGAAATGGGAATTATATCGGAGATGTCTATCGGGACTTACACAAAATAGCAGTATAAAATAGACTCAAAGATAGACAGAGAGAGGTTTTTACGTCCAAAAGGTATAAATCCTTTATAAGCAAGGGTTTTAGCCATTTTTAGGGTGTTGACGTAATTCCCTTGTCTAGACTGACTTTGAAGCAGTTTTTATGCCAAAAAATGTCTAAGCACCACTATTAGACATCTCCAAAAATCCAAAATGAAATCAATTATTATCCATAAATTATCAATTACTTCTCCCTATTCCCTATTCCCTATTCCCTCTTTTCTGGAGATGTCTATTGAGTTAATCTCCGTACCCTTTGTTTCGACTGCTATAACTTCCCCCACTGCCAAACGACGACCATTAGCAAAATCCCAACCAGAAACGGCCTTTTTCCCCGCCAACTGTACCTGCCACAACAACAACCAACCAGTACCAGTTTGCACCACAGGTCCTAAACCCTTAATTACTTTGACAACCTCCCCGATATTTCCAACCACTTCAGATTCAGAAGACCAAACCTTCTCCAACTTCTGTAATTCCGGAGGCAACTCTGACCAATATTCAGCCCCCACAGGCACAGTTGCCATTACCTTCAAAGACTGACCCCGAAAACTGGTAAAGCAATTAGGAAAAAATCCTCTGACTTGGTTGTGAATATCTAAAGCGCTCCTCGACCAATCAATTTCATAATCAGAATTTTGAATCAGTGGAGCGTAAGTTGCCAGAGAATCATCTTGAGAAATAGCTTCAATTTCTCTTTCCTCCAACTTGAACAAAGTTTCCAGCAATAAATCTGCCCCATCCTTTGCCAAAATTTCCGCTATGGATACAGCATTATCCAACAAACCAATAGGAGTTACACTCTTCAATAACATTGGACCAGTATCCATTCCCACATCCATCAACATCGTAGTATTGCCCGTTTCCGCCTCGCCATGATAAATAGACCACTGAATAGGAGCAGCACCACGATATTTTGGCAAAATCGAACCATGAACATTCACACAACCTAACTTCGGCATATCCAAAATTTCTTTAGACAAGATTTGTCCATAAGCAACTACGACAAATACATCTGCTTGTGCTTGTCTTAATAAGTTGAGAGTTTTAGCATTTTTTTTAACTCGGCGCGGTTGCCAGACAGGGATATTATGGGCAACTGCCACTGACTTAACTGGAGATGGAATGAGTTTATTGCCTCGCCCGCGTCTTTTATCGGGTTGGGTGACAACTGCCACAACTTCTATTGTTGAATGGGTTAATAATTTTTCTAGAGTAGGAACAGCAAATAGAGGTGTGCCAAAAAATATTATTTTCATCACAAAAGTAATTAGGAAAATTATAGATAAATTTAGTATACTTAAACTTGGTGTCTTAATATGCAAAAACTAAGACGTTATACTATTTTTTTACAGAAGGAATGAGGAACCCTATGAATAAATTTATATGAAATACGTTAATGTTTGCTACCAAAGATTGATAGGGAGATGGGGAGATGGGGAGATGGGGAGATTGGGGGATGGGGGATGGGGAGATTGGGAGATTCGTATATTTGCAGAATTTTTTGTACTTCATAATTAGAAGCTTTATCTGATGCTTTATTCGTGCCAGAATTTTTCGTATTTTATATTAGTATACTTATGGTTGGTGTTTGACCTGTAGAAACTAAGACGTTATAGTAATTGAACTCTATACATATACTATACTGCTTTATTGTCGTCTTCCGGCTGATTCCTTCTTCCTTCTGAATATGTACCTGAGACATTTACATTTACGACAGTTTAGAAACTATCGAGACCAGCAAGTTAAATTTGATGCTGCTAAAACAATTTTGGTCGGAGATAATGCTCAAGGAAAATCTAATCTACTAGAGTCAGTAGAATTACTTTCTACTCTTAAGTCTCACCGAGCAATTCGCGATCGCGACTTAATCCTAGATAGCAAACCAGCAGGTCAAATTCAAGCATCTTTAGAAAGAAAACTGGGAAATATTGACTTGACTCTAACTCTGCGGAGTCAAGGTAGACGTACTATAGCAGTTAACGGTGAAACTTTACGTCGCCATCTCGACTTTTTAAGCATTCTGAATGTAGTTCAGTTTTCTAGTTTAGATTTAGATTTGGTTAGAGGTGGACCGGAAGTTCGTCGTCATTGGTTAGACCGACTTTTGGTGCAACTTGAACCTGTATATGCTCACATTCTCCAGCAGTATAATCAAGTTCTGCGGCAGCGAAATGCCTTGTTAAAGAAAATCCGCCAGCAAAAGATAGCAGCAGAAAGTCTTGGTTCCTTATATTCTATTCCTGCTCAAGAGTTAGCTTTGTGGGATGCTCAGTTGACAACTATTGGATCGCGAGTAATTCGGCGACGACAACGAGTTTTGCAGAGGTTAGCACCTTTGGCGAATGAGTGGCATCATGCTATTAGTGGGAGTAAGGAAGTTTTACAAATGGAATATTTAGCAAATGTAACTGTTGATAGTAAAGAGTTAATTATTCAGGATAGTTTGGAGGGAGTACGTCAGGCTTTTTTAGAGAAAATCAAGACAAGAGCGATCGCCGAACAATATCAAGGCACTACAGTGGTAGGTCCTCATAGAGATGATGTAACCTTTACTATTAATGATACTCCTGCACGACAATATGGTTCCCAAGGTCAGCAACGCACTTTGGTATTAGCTTTGAAGTTAGCTGAATTACAACTTATTGAGCAGGTGGTCGAGGAATCACCTTTATTGTTATTAGACGACGTTTTGGCGGAATTAGATTTGCATCGACAAAATCAATTGTTAGAAGCAATTACTGATCGTTTTCAAACTTTGATTACTACTACTCATTTAGGATGTTTTGATGGTCAGTGGTTACAAAATACTCAAATTCTTTCGGTACATTCGGGGAAGATTAGCTATTTCTTTGATTTTTGATATCAAATCCGGTTAAATACTTATTATATGGTTGGGGAGATAGGGAGATGGGGAGATGGGGAGATGGAGACCAACCCCTAACCACTCTCCGGTGGGGAATTTAGCGAGATATCTATTACAGCGCTTTTCAGTTGAGTAGACCACAAAACTGTTGTAGGAGTAAGGAGTAATGAGTAAGGAGTAATGAGTCAGTATCATTGTGGTTTATTAATATGAAAACCGCTGTAAAGTAATTGAAAA
>NZ_JBNHER010000189.1:129-24585 GCF_050015975.1 Dapis purpurea BLCC-M126
CTGCAAGTGCTGACAATACAGTGAAATTGTGGAACCAAGAGGGGCATCTGTTGCAAACTTTAAGCGGCCATAAGAATTCGGTCTATGGTGTATCATTTAGTCTTGATGGAGAGACTATTGCCACTGCAAGTGCTGACAATACAGTGAAATTGTGGAACCAAGAGGGGCATCTGTTGCAGACTCTCAACGGGTATGAGAATGTAGCATTTAGTCCAGATGGAGAGACTATTGCTACTACAAGTGCTGACAATACAGTAAAGTTGTGTAACCTTCAGGGGCACTTGTTGGGGACTCTCAAAGGCCATAAGGATTTTGTTAAGGATGTAGCATTTAGTCCAGATGGAGAGACTATTGCCACTGCAAGTCGTGACAAAACTGTAAAACTGTGGAACGTTTGGAAGTTTGATCGCCTCCACGAATGGGGTTGCAACTGGATGCGCGACTACTTAGAAAATAACCCCAATGTTAGTGAAAGTGATAGACATTTATGTGACGGTGTTGGGAAGTAAGTTTGTTTGTAGTTTTGCTCTAGCCCCTAAAATGATATTTCTTCTTTCTACTCTGTTACCTTCCCAATGACTTGACAGAGGAACCAGACTAAAGTTGTCATTGCGAGTGAAGCGTAGCGTAACCTGGCAATCTCTAGAATCTACTGTGATACCATTGAGATTGCTTCTCCCCACTCCGTTACGCTCGCAATTACTTTTGAAACAGTATTTAATAAATAGAAAATGAATTTACCTAAATATCTAACCACATTAACTCCAATCAAATTCTGGTTTTACCTCAGCCTAACCCTAGCCATAATTTGTGGAATTTTAGGAATAATTCCCGCCTTCAGCCATCAATATGTCGTCCAAGATGACGCTCGCTCTCATGTTTTTTGGATGGCAAGATTTCTCAATCCAGAACTTTTTCCCAACGATATTATTGCCGACTATTTTCAATCAGTCGCCCCGAAAGGATATACCTACTTTTATCAACTATTTTCCCTCATCGGCATCCCTCCTTTATTACTAAATAAATTCCTGCCAATAATATTAGGATTAATTACAACTGCCTACTGTTTTGGAGTCGCAATAGAAATATTACCTGTGCCACTAGCAGGATTTCTCAGCACATTATTTTTGAATCAAAATCTCTGGCTCAAAGATGACTTAATCTCTGCCACCCCCAGAGCATTTTTCTATCCTTTATTCTTAGCATTTCTCTATTACTTCCTCAGATATTCTTGGTTAGGAATAGCAATAACAATCTCTCTTCTCGGATTATTTTATCCCCAAGGAGTTTTGCTCTGTTCCGCCCTCTTAGTCTTAAACTTTCTCTACTTCCGAAACCAGCAAAAATTTACCATTTTAACTATTGGCTTAACCACAGCATTTTTTGTACTTCTACCCTACGCCTTAAATACCTCCAAATATAGTCCGATTATTACATTAACCCAAGCCAAAAAATTACCAGAATTTTTTCCTGGAGGTAGAGCATCCTTCTTTTCAGATAATAGTTTTGACTTTTGGTTAACAGGCGATCGCTCCGGCATTATTCCTCCAGAATGGTTATCTCAATCTTTCCTGCCTCCCCAAGTTTGGGCAGGATTATTATTATTCATTTTCTTAAGCTTCAGAGGAATTCCCATAGTTATGAGAAACATTTACGATCCCCCTAAATCCCCCTTTGTAAGGGGGACTTTGAAGGTTCCCCTCTTTTTAAGAGGGGCGAGGGGAGGATCTAAATTAGATTACGATCCCCCTAAATCCCTCTTAGAAAGGTGGACTTTGAAAACTCTCCCCTTAGAAAGAGGGGCAGGGGGGGGATCTAAAACCCTACTTCTTATCTTAAAAAACTGCTATAAATACTTTCCCCTAGCCACAAAAATAACTAACAAAATAATCCTTTTACCAGAATTAGCCCTAGCATCAACCGGAATATTCTTAACCGCCCACTTATTATTATTTCGATTACATCATCCGAGTCGTTACAGTCAGCATAGTCTCAGAATTATCATGGCATTAGCTGGTGGAATAGCCTTTACTTTAATAATTGATTTTCTCAGGCAAAAATTCCATCTACTCAACCATTCCTCCCAAACCAAACCAGTCGGAAAAATCAAAACCATATCTATATATATAGTATTAACTCTCCTATTTTTATATCCAGCTTTAACCAACAACTTTCCAGTCACTAATTATGTAGTGGGAAAAGCACCCGAAATTTATGAATTTTTAGCCCAACAACCCTCAGATATTCGCGTTGCTTCTTTAGCATTAGAAGCTAATAATATTCCTACTTTTGCCAAACGTTCAATATTAGTAGGTTCGGAATATGCTTTACCTTATCATCAAGGATATTATGTTGAGATAAAACAACGAGCTAATGATTTAATCGAAGCACAATATAGTCCGAATTTAGAAGAAGTGAAAAAGTTCATCCAAAAATATGACATTGATTTTTGGTTGTTAGATTCTCAGGCATTAACTTTAGAGTATGTCAGAAAAAATCATCGCCTTCAACAATTAAATAATACTGCTGCTGCTGTAGTTAGAGCGCAGATGGAAAATGGCATACTTCCCAGTTTGTTAAATGTTCCGGAAAGTTGTCAAGTTCTAGATATTGAGGACTTAGTTTTATTGGATGCTAAATGTATTTTAAAGTAAGCATTCAGCAGTCAGCTATTAGCTATTGGTTTTAGTGAGTGATAAAAGCAATATCTAATTAAGAAACGAAAAATCTTACTACAAAAGTCAGCTCCAAAGTCTATATTCATTTAAACCCTGTCCTTAAATACAGGGTATTATTGCTGTTAACGCAGTTCCTCCGCAGGAGGCAAGCTGACTGCTAATAGCTGAATGCTTACCCTTATATCATGTCCGGATAATTAGTGATAAAAAAACTTTCTTCTTTTTATACTTTCTTTCTCCTCTCTTCCCTCCTGACTCCTGTCTCCTGACTCCTGACTCCTCCCCCATTTATTTATAACTATTCAACCGGACATGATATTATTCCCTATTTCTCATAGATAAACCTATCCGCTTCAACTTTTCATTTACTTCTAAAACTCGCACTTTTACTACTTGCCCAACTTTCACAACTTGCTTCGGATCTTTAACAAAATAATCTGCTAATTGAGAAATATGTACTAACCCATCTTGATGAACTCCCACATCGACAAATGCACCAAAATTTGCCACATTAGTTACTATTCCTTCTAACTCCATTCCTACTTCTAAATCCCTAATTTCTTTAATCCCCTCTCGAAAAGTTGCATACTTAAATTCTGCTCTGGGATCTCGCCCTGGTTTTTCTAATTCACCAATAATATCTTTCAGAGTTGGTTCTCCAATTTTATCAGTTACATACTTTTTTAAATCCAGAGATTTGACTTTTTTTGATATCTGATTAATTTGATTTATCGAGACACCTAAATCTTGAGCAATAGTCTCAACTACTGAATAACTTTCTGGATGTACTGCCGTATTATCTAAAGGATTTTTACCGCTACGAATCCGCAAAAATCCAGCACAAAGTTCAAAAGTTTTTCCACCCAATTTTGACACTTTTAAAATTTCCTGACGACTGTTAAAAGCTCCATTTTCATTACGATATTTAACTAAATTTTTTGCCACTGTGGAACTCATACCTGAGACAAAAATTAACAGTTCTTTGGAGGCAGTATTCAAATCTACTCCTACATAATTCACACAACTTTCTACTGTCTCATCTAACTTTTTTTTCAACAATTTTTGGTCTACATCATGTTGATATTGACCGACTCCAATAGACTTCGGTTCGATTTTTACAAGTTCTGCTAAAGGGTCTTGTAAACGTCTACCAATACTAATAGCTCCCCGCACCGTAATATCTAAATCTGGAAATTCTTCTATTGCTACTTTAGAAGCAGAATAAATTGAGGCTCCAGATTCATTAACCATGACTTTTATTGGCTTTTTATCTAAAGTCGAAATTACTTCTGTAATAAATTCATCTGTTTCTCTTCCTGCCGTACCATTACCAATAGCAATTAGTTCAATTTTGTACTTTTGAATAAACTGTTTAATTGTTGTAGTAGCTTGTTGTTTTTGAGCAGAAGATTGATGGGGAAATATAGCTTGATATTCTAAAAATTTACCCGTTTCACCTAACACGGCAACTTTACAACCGGTTCTAAATCCTGGGTCAATTCCTAAAGTTGGTTTCATTCCCGCAGGAGGAGATAATAATAATTCTCTGAGATTAGTTTCAAAAGTTTTAATTGACTCAATATCTGCCTCAGCTTTCTTTTGAGTTCTCACTTCATTTATCAAGGAATTTTTCATCAAACGATTAAAAGCATCTTTGAGCATTTCCTGATGAAAATTTCTGATTTCTTTAACTCTGGTACGAATTTCTGAATCTGCCAAATAAGATAGTACAAATTCCCGGTCAAAATCCAGCTCTAGATTTAATATCCCTTCCGTTTCTGCTCGTAACAAAGCTAACATATTATGAGGAGCAATATCTTGAACATTTACCCGAAAATTTCGATACATTTCAAATTTAGTCGTACCTTCTGGGTAGTCATCTTTTATCTTGGAACTAAAATCACCAGAATTAAGAAAATATTCTCTAACATAAGTTCGTAACTCTGCTTTTTCTGCCACTGCTTCTGCCAAAATATCAGACGCTCCTTGCAAAGCATCTTCTACATTTTTGACACCTTTTTCCTCAGCAATATATTTAACTGCTTCTTGTTCAATAGATATAATTTTTGCTTGAGGATGATTCAGAGATTTGATAAATTCGGCGAAAGGTTCTAAACCTTTTTCCCTAGCAATAGTTGCCCTAGTTCGGCGCTTTGGTTTATAGGGAAGATAAAGGTCTTCTAATTCTGTTTTTTGGAAACAAGACTCTATTTTTTCCTGTAATTCGTCCGTAAGTTTACCAGCTTCAGAAATTGCTTTTAATATTACTTTTTTTCTTTCTTCAAGTTCTTGAAGATAAGTAAATCTATCCCAAATATTCCGTAATTGAGTTTCATCCAGGGAACCTGTATATTCTTTTCGATAACGAGCGACAAAAGGAATAGTTGCTCCTCCGCTTAAAAGTTCCAGAGCATTTTGAATATTTTTACGATTTATATTTAATTCTTGAGCTAGGGTTTTATTTAGATCCAACATAAAATGAAGTCAGAAGTTAGAAGTCAGAAGTCAGAAGTTGTTTTTGTTATGGAGATTTTTAATAACTCTCCAAAAACAGTTCGCCAATCATGGCGGAGTTGCACAACTAAGATATTTTGATTATTTTATAGCAATTTGGTAAAATATTACTACAAATTCTTATTTTTATATTACTAAAAACTACAGTTTGATAAAATTGTTTTCTCAAGCTCATAGCTAATAGCTGACGGCTGAATGCTTATTAAATTTTGATTATTTTATAGTAATTTGGTAAAATATTACTACAAATTCTTATTTTTATATTGCTAAAAACTACAGTTTGATAAAATTGTTTTCTCAAGCTGATAGCTAATAGCTGACCGCTGAATGCTTATTAATGAGGTAAAAATGGCTAATCTAAAACTACGACGCTCTGAAAATATTAGTGGCGATATATACGTTGATAATACTTGTATAGATTGTGATACTTGTCGCTGGATGTCACCAGAAATTTTTCATCGAAATGGAGAAAAATCAGCAGTTTATCATCAACCTATAAATGAAAAAGAAAGACTAGCAGCAATGCAAGCTTTATTATCTTGTCCAACAAATTCTATCGGTACTATTGAAACTCCAAAAGACATTAAAAATGTTCAAAAAACTTTGCCAATTTTAGTAGCAGAGAATGTTTATCATTGCGGTTATCATTCAGAAAAATCTTTCGGTGCTGCTAGTTATTTTATTGTCAGGCCAGAGGGAAATATTTTAGTAGATTCGCCTCAATTTTTAACTCCATTAGTGAAGCGTTTAGAAGCAATGGGAGGAATTAAATATATGTATTTAACTCATCAAGATGATGTAGCAGATCATCAAAAATTCCGAGAATATTTTAATTGCGATCGCATCCTCCATATTGATGATATTTCTCCAGATACTAAGGATATAGAAATAAAATTAACTGGTACAGATGAAATTTCTCTAACTCCAGATTTATTAATTATTCCTGTAACTGGTCACACTAAAGGTCATACAGTTTTACTTTACCAAAAATTTTTATTTACAGGAGATCATTTAGCATGGTCTAGCCACTTAAATCAACTTTATGCTTTTCGTCGTTATTGTTGGTATTCTTGGTCAGAACAAATTAAATCTATGAAAGAACTTATTAATTATAATTTTGAATGGGTATTACCTGGTCACGGACACCGTTATAATACTGACAAAAAAACTATGCAAAAAGAGTTACAAAAGTGTATTGTTTGGATGGAAAAATCTTAAACTACATTAGTAGAGAAATAAAATTAAATTTCTTTTATTAAGCAAGTTAATAAAAACACAATTTTTGCCAGTAATTTTTTATAGCAAAAATAATTGTTGAGAATATAGACTGATGATAAATCTTAGACTAAGAAATATTTTTTATACTGTTAGTTGTTCGCTTTTATCATAAAATTAGCTTTCAAACCTCCTATCTTAGTAGAAGCTACTGTTAACTGATAACTGGAAATTACCTGTTTCCGGCTATATTTGCTTTGATTTGGCAAATTTGTCAAATCTATGTTATGATAATAACGAAGAAAAACTAGATTACAATTTGAAATTTATTTATCGAAATTATAGATACTTACCTCAGCACTTCACAGTCACAACAGGTTAAGTAATTCTAGGAGTTATGATAAATATTCAGTAGTTTGTGCTAACATACAAAAGCAAACAAAATTAAATGTCTAAGAACTTTTGAAGTAGTAGCCAAAAAAGGCTAGTCTTGGTTTATAGAAATGGCTAAAGACTAATTAGTTTTACTTCAGAAAAAACAGAAAAAATCTAAATAATTGGAGGATGATACATACATGACTCAAGTGATACTAGGAGAAAATGAGGGAATTGAATCTGCATTACGTCGATTTAAACGACAGGTTTCTCAGGCAGGAATATTCCCAGATATGAAAAAACATCGTCACTTTGAAACGCCCATTGAAAAAAAGAAGCGTAAAGCAATGGCATTACAGAAGCAAAGAAAAAGACGTTCTCGCTTTTAATTTGAAGTTTATTTTCAGCGATCCCAATCTTAAATTAGTGACCTTGTAGGTCAATGAGTGACGCTTTTAACTATTACTAAAACTTATGTAGAGACGCCGGGGCGCGTCTCCGTTTCACCGAGTATCAAAAAAAATTTAAAACCATATTTATATCTAACTAATTTTCTGTTAAATTTAATATTAATTTAATTACCAAATCTAACCCTATATTTTTAGAGAGAAAAAATCATGGCTGTAGAGCAGCCGGAAATTGATATTGCCCCTTTTATTGACCACTCCTTATTAACCATAACTGCTACTCCAGAGGAAGTGTCAAAATTTTGTACTGAAGCTGACAAATTTCGGTTTCCGTCAATTTGTCTATACCCTTGTTACGTTAAACAAGTAGTAGACTTACTCCATAACAAACAACCGAAAATTTGTACGGTAATTAGTTTTCCTACTGGTACAACCACGAGTAAAACAAAATTATATGAAGCTTTAGAAGCAGTAGAAAATGGAGTTTCAGAATTAGATGTGATGGTTAATTTGACTCATATTAAAACAGGCCAAACTAACCAACTACATCGGGAAATAGCTGAAATATGTGAAGAAACTGGTAAACCAGTTAAAGCTATTCTAGAAATGGCCTTACTAACCCAACAGGAAAAGTATTTAGTTACAGAAGTTTTGATGGATGCAGGTGTGGCTTTTATTGTCACAAATACTGGATGGTATGGTGGAGCAACAGTAGCAGATGTCAAACTGCTCAAAGAAATAACTAAGGCTAATGTTGGGATTAAAGCTGCTGGAGGAATTAAAACTTATGAGCAAGCAGCAAATCTAATTTTGGCTGGTGCGACTAGGTTAGGTACATCTCGTGGTCTAGAATTGCTCAATCAGCAAAATAGTCAGTCAGAATTTAGAATTTAGAATTCAGAATTTAGATTGCTATGACTACACACCCAAACAAGAAACCGGGTTTATCGAGGAAATTTTCTGAAAAAACAATAATCAGCAAAATCAACCCGGTTTCTGCCTAAGTTATCGAATTGAGAATTCAGAATTTTAAATTGCTATGACTACATACCCAAACAAGAAACCGGGTTTATCGAGGAAACTTAAAAACAATAATCAGCAAAATCAACCCGGTTTCTGCCTAATTTATCGAATTGAGAATTGAGAATTCTTGCCACCTCTTCTATAATTTCCCGTTTCTTCTAACTATTATTGTCATCTCCCCCACTCCCGCGCTCCTTCACTCCCGTACTAAGTCTATGGCCATAACCTACAAAGCAACAGGAATAAATCTCAAAGCCATACCTTTAGGAGAATCAGACCGTTTATTAACTATCTTAACTCCAGAATATGGTTTGATTCGTGTAGTAGCTCCCGGAGTCAGAAAGCAAAAATCCAAACTGGGGGGTAGAAGTGAACTATTTGTAGTAAATCAATTATTAATATCCAAAGGGCGATCGCTCGATAGAATCAATCAAGCAGAAACTATACTATCCTACGCGGGCCTTAGTCAAAACCTCGGAAAATTAGCAGCAGGTCAATATTTAGCAGAATTAGTCCTTCATCAAGCTCTGAATGAACATCCTCAAACAGAACTTTTCTATCTACTCAGCGAACATTTAGGTCGTATAGAACAACTACAACATAAAACTGACCGACTTTGGCATACCCAACTCATAGCATACCTCGCTCATGGAATTTATCATCTACTCGCTATAGAAGGAATAGCACCTCAAGTCCAAATGTGTTGTGCTACAGGAAATGAATTACAACCAAACTTCAATTATTCCGACTGGCAAGTAGGGTTCAGTATCGACGCAGGAGGAATTATTAAACTTGATGATACTTCTGTTGTACAATCTTCTTATCCAAACTTATTAGAACAAAAGACTACTACTAAAATCAATACTTTACTCAATGCTAATCAACTTTCACTACTTCAGCAGTTAGCTGAACCTCAACTCAAAGCCCTAGTTAAACTAACTTTTCATCAAGATTGGATCGTACTAGAAAAACTTTTAAGAAAATATGCTCAGTATCATTTGGGCTACTCTATCCGCTCTGCCGAATTGATTGATACTTATTTAGAATCTCAAATAGGTAGTAGGGAGTAGGGAGTAGTTAAGATTCAGTCCAGTAGGATGCGTTTTTACTGGCGCAAAGTATTCCGTTAGGAATGCTTAACGCACCGAAAAATTCGGGATAGGCGGTTCTACAAACTACTGTAGAAATTTAGTATCCAAACCAAATTTTTTTCATAAATAATTTACGAATATTCATTATCAATTATCAATTAAAATGCAACTATCTGATTCAAATTTACAAAAAACAACAAGAGAAGAAAAACAACCGAAAACCAAACCTATTTCGGCTGCATCATTAGCAGAAAAGGAACCAGAACGTGGACTTTTGCCAGTGCTAAAAAATGGTAAATTCTTAACCCTCTGGAGTGGTCAAGTATTTTCCCAATTGGCAGACAAAGTTTACCTAGTGTTAATGATTGCTATTATTGCTAATCAATTCCAAGCAGCAGATCAGACTATTAGTGGATGGGTATCGGCAATTATGATTGCTTTTACTATTCCCGCAGTATTATTTGGAGCTGGAGCTGGTGTCTATGTGGATAGGTGGCCAAAAAAAGCAGTTTTAGTTGTGACAAATATTATTAGAGGTGGTTTGGTTCTGATTTTGCCAATAGTATTGTGGCTATCTAATGATTTTCATCTAGGCAACTTACCTTTAGGATTTTGCCTAATGTTATTGTTGACTTTTTTGGTTTCTACTCTGACTCAATTTTTTGCCCCTGCGGAACAAGCGGTTATTCCTTTAATTGTAGAAAAGCGACACCTACTTTCTGCCAATTCTCTATACACTACAACTATGATGGCTTCTGTCATTATTGGCTTTGCAGTAGGAGACCCATTATTAGAATTTGCCGATAATTTAGTAGCAAAAATTGGTTTTGGGGAAGCTTTAGGTAAAGAATTAGTTGTAGGTGGAAGTTACGCGATCGCTGGTTTACTTTTAATATTACTCAAAACTGGGGAACAGAAAGACCTTACAGAAAAGGAACAACCCCATATTCTCGAAGACTTGCGAGATGGCTTGCGTTACCTGAAAAATCATCATCGAGTTCGTAATGCCATTATTCAGCAAATCGTTTTATTTTCTATTTTTGCAGCTTTAGCAGTCTTGGCAGTACGTTTGGCAGAAATTATTCCTGGGATGGAAGCTGAAGAGTTTGGATTATTATTAGCTGCTGCTGGAGTAGGTATGGGTATTGGTGCTGGAATGGTAGGTCAACTTGGACATTGGTTTTCTCATTTCCAACTCAGTATGATTGGATCTACTGGAATGGCAGTTTCTTTAGTAGGTTTATCTATATTTAACCAAGAGTTTTGGGTAGCTATGGTTTTGATTGGTATTTTAGGAATGTTTGGTGCAGTAGTTGGAGTGCCAATGCAAACTACTGTTCAAGCAGAAACTCCTGAAGAAATGCGGGGAAAAGTATTTGGTCTCCAGAATAATGCGGTTAATATTGCCTTGAGTTTACCTTTAGCTTTAGTAGGCGTTGCAGAAACTTTTCTTGGTTTATCGACGGTTTTGCTTGGGTTAGCTGGAGCAGCAATAATAGCAGGTATTTTCTTCAGTTTCTTTTCTACACCGACTTTTGAATAGTTGTTAGTAATGATAATTCACTATGTAAATAGATAATTACCTCTGGTTAAAACCCAGAGGATTAAATCTAAGGAAATATCCTAGCACTTTTTTTCTCCTTAAAAGGAGAGGCTTTATCTTTATTTTTTGGTAATAAAACTAACAGGTATTTGTTGAGGTAAGTCAGTTATTTCTTGTTTTTTCATTTAAAGTTTTGCTTACTTCAAAATTAACGCAACTTCCTTAGCAAAATAAGTCAAAATTAAATCTGCACCAGCCCGTTTCATACTGGTTAAAGTTTCCAACATCACCTTTTTTTCATCTATCCAACCCTTCTCACCAGCAGCCTTAATCATGGCATATTCTCCACTCACGTTATAAGCAGCTACAGGTAGATTTGTTGTCTTTTTCACCTCACAAATAATATCTAAATAAGCGAGCGCCGGCTTAACCATCACCATATCTGCACCTTCGGCAATATCCAAAGCTACTTCTTTGATGGCTTCCCTAGCATTAGCAGGATTCATTTGATAAGTCTTTTTGTCCCCAAATTTTGGTGCAGAATCCAAAGCATCGCGAAACGGGCCATAATAAGCTGAGGCATATTTAGCAGAGTAGGCAAGTATTCCTACATCGAAATATTCAGCAGCATCCAGAGCTTTGCGAATCGCTCCAATACGCCCATCCATCATATCTGAGGGAGCGACAATATCGGCACCTGCTTCAGCCTGGGATAGTGCTTGTTTGACCAAAGCTTCTACGGTGGCGTCGTTGAGAATGACTCCATTTTCCGCTACAATACCATCGTGACCTTCGCTGGAATAGGGATCGAGAGCTACATCAGTAATGACGACAATATCTGGTATTGTTTGTTTAATCGCCTTTACAGTTCTTTGTATTAACCCATCTGGGTTGTAGCTTTCGGTGCCAGCGTTGTCTTTTTTATCTTCCGCAACTAGGGGGAATAAAGCGATCGCATTAATTCCTAAATTATAAGCATCCTCTATTTCTTTGAGCAATAAATCTAGAGTATAGCGATAACTTCCTGGCATCGAAACAACTTCGACTTTTTGCCCTTCTCCTTCCATCACAAACAATGGATAAATTAGATCGTTGACTGTCAACTGGGTTTCCTCAACCATACGTCGCAAAGCAGGAGTGCGACGGAGACGACGGGGACGTTGTATGCCGGGAAATTCTGTGGACAAGTTTGTTTCTGTCATGGGTAGATTACTTAACCTAATAATTTTGATAATCTTTAATCATAATCAGAAATTTACATCTAGTCAATATTAAAACTGTTCTAAACTGAATAGGCAGTGTAAATAGTTTGTAAGGCTCTTTGCACAACATCTTCATCTGAAAGTGCCGATAAGGCTAAAGCTGGTGGGCCGCCATTTAAAACCATAATGATAGGTTCTTTGATGTATGGATAAAGATTAAACCATTGGTTAAACTGCCCCGGAGGAAGAGCATTTTCTGGAGTTAATATCCAGGTAGTTGATAGATCCCAGAATGGCTGATCGAATAACAAATAAACTTTGTCTAAAGTCCCCATACCTAGCCGCTCGATAGCTCGCTGCTTATTTTTGGGCAATACAGGATCGAACTTGATATCTCCTCTTTTGAGTACACCAAGGGGAACTGTTACCAAAACCGCATCAAAAGATTGATTATTAATTTTCTCAAAACCCAGTGTTACCCCTTTTTGAGTTCTCGAAATTTCCTTAACCAGTGTATTCAATTTAATTTTGTAGTCTCTCTTGAAGGCTGCCAAAATACCTGTGTATCCATCTGGGAATATGACATCGGGACCATTGTAGTCGTTCACGAAGAGATAAGCCAACTGATTGATTTGATCTTCATTTGTTCCAGCCGTGTGCTGGATACTAACGACATTTTCCAACCATCCTGGGGCATCACTGTCCCTAATTTTACGCCCACCACGTCCTCGAATAATATAATCCTCTTTTTCCGTTTGGATAAGTCGCTGACTTAGCCCCTCAGCCAAATTCACAAGGGGGTTTCCATTTATCCCATGAATCCAACTCGCTCCCAGTTCCAATGGTACTCCCAGTCGATCATCTGTCCATATCCGTCCCCCAATGCGATCGCGTGCTTCAAACACAGTAACTTCTCTACCATTTGTAGAAAGTTTATGTGCTGAGGCAAGGCCGCTCATTCCCGCACCAATAATTGCAATCCTATCAGCACTACTTTGCAAGATTGAGTTAGCTGCCCGAAGCCCAGATTCGTAGGCAGCATGAACTGTACTGTTGTAGTTTGGAAAGGTAGCTTCACCAGCAAAAAATATCTTCTTGTCAATGGGCTGCTCCAGGGCACCAATGTCACTCCGCGAAGCTCCCTTTGGGATGTATGAATATGAGCCGTATGTGTAGCGATCGCGACTCCAATTAGTTCGGATGTAGCCTAGAAGCTTTTGTTTTTTTGCCTGAAAACCATGCCAGGGCAAGAAACTTAAAAGTAAGCTACTTGTAACTCCATGTAGTAATAATCGTCGATTCATTTTTAGCTCGATTGATCAAAGAGTCATTAGTTACTTTAACCTAGATTTGATAAATAAAGTGTTTGGGGAAGGGGAGAGCGATCGCTTATCTGATAAGATAGTTAATAAGGCTAATATTTAGATTTTTTAGTCTGATATTCTAGATTAGTAACGGAATAATTATATCCCAGAGAAAAAATGTTAACTATTGGAACACAAAAAAGCGATCGAATTAGCACAATTACTAATACAACTTGGGCTGAATATATTAGTTTAGACTTGCCCAGTAAACGAGTCTCATTTCGCAATGGAGTTATTACTATCGTGTCCCCAGGACGTAACCATGAATTGATTGGTGATTATATCAGAGCAATTATTTGGGCTTACTGCCGTCAAAACAACCTTGCACTGTTTCCTTACAATCAAACCACTCTTAAAGAAGAAGGAAAAGAAGGGAAAGAACCTGATGTAGCTTACTGTTTTGAAAGAGACAAAGACAAGCCAGATTTGGCAGTAGAAATAAATCTAACATCAGGAAGTATCGACGATTTAACTAAATATCAATACTTAAAAATTCCTGAAGTTTGGCTATGGGAAAACAATAAAGTTAGATTCTTTGTTTATGGTGATTCAGGATATTTAGAATTAACAATAAGCAATTCTCTGCCTAACTTAAAGAGCGATCGCGTGACAACAATTGTTAATAGTTGTTTTGGTAAAAGTGTTTTAGAAGTAGAAAATTATTTCCGTTAAAGCTTAATTAAAAAATAACAAAAATGAACCAAAATGATTATTTTTTTACTATCAGAATTGATAAACACAAAAGTTATCGCTGCCATAAAAACTTCTGATGGCGAGATTAATTGAAACTTAGAGCAGGAAGTCTAAATAGCAATATTTAGAATTCCCATCGCTTCAGCGCGGGGAGTACGTCAAAGTTCTAAAAGAAACTTCATTAGTACCAGGATTATAAAGAGTATAGGTAGCATTTCCCGGCGAACTTCCAACATTACCTACCCCTATAACCTGACGGAGCGTTGTCAAAGTTTGAGTAGATGATGTTGTCTCAATAGCACCCACTTCAGCTCCCAACTTCGTCACTCCACTACTTACCGAACCATTTTCCAACTGATATTTAAAAGCTAAACCAGAGCGACCACAAAATAAATTATTAACGCCAAAACGCATTAATCTATCTAACATTTGTATCGGTGGAGTCTCGGGAGTCAATTTATCGCTTACCCCCATAGTGCTGCCGTGAATTAATAAACAGTCAAGTTCAGAAAAACCAAAAGGTAAATTTATTAACCATTCTACTGTTTCTCTATCCACATTATCCCATAATATTTTTACACTATTCATACCATATTCTGCTATTAATTCTGTCGGTTCATTTATCGAAGTTAATCCATGTAAAATCAAAGATTGTTCTTCCCACCATCCCGTGCAAACTTGGGGTATAAGTTCGTTTTTTTTAGGATAACGTACTCGCTCTACTAATTTTTTGCAATCTATATTTAGCCCGACTAAATCTCCTAAAATATATAAAGCTTCCACAGAATATTTCTGCTGTTTGATGTCAGCAAGTACCGCTTCATAAGCTGTGATATTTCCTTGGATTCCAGTTAAAATTGCCCAATAATTCATATGATTTTTTGATTTTTTTAGGTTCTATAAAGTGAGATTAAATTGATAATGAATAACGAATAATTAATAATTGATAATTAGGGTTTGCGGATTAAATTTAAAAGTCTTTACAAATAAAGGCTTTAGCCTTTAATGGTGTTTAAAAAGTACAAGGGTTTCATTCTATAGAGCTGCAAAAATTTAATATTATAGGTTGACTATGGCAGAAAAGTCAAGGGATAATTCTTCCTCCTGCCTCCTCTAAATTTCCCATTCCCCTCCTGGGAGGAGTTAGGGATGGGTTGACTCCTCTTCTTCCCCAATCCGATACTCCCCTACCTGACTCTTCCTCCTTACGAAAAGACTTATTCAATTATCAATTATTAATTACAGGACTTACGCAAAGGGACTGTATATTTGGTGTTGGTGCGTTACGCTAACGCTTTTCATGTCCGCTCTTAGCGGAAACACACCCTACCAATAGCTTATTGAATTATTAATTATCCATTATCAATTATCCATTATCAATTATTAATTATCTCTCACAAATATGAGTAGGGTCATCAGCTTTTTCAGCAAACTCTAAACCCCTAGCCAAACGCCAAGCAAAAATTTCTGGCAACCCCTTATTAATTATAGCTTCACAAGTAAGTTGATAATTGTATGGAATCTCTCGAATATTTACTTCTCCTGTTTCATTATCATAAATAACATAGGTAGCATTCGGTCTGCCATGACGAGGTTCTCCTACAGAACCAACATTAACAATTTTTTTCAGAGGAGCAATACAACTATTTGACTCTAAATTTTCCCTCCCCAAACTATTAACTTTTACTAATAATTGACCAGCATCGAGAGTCCGAACATAAGGCACATGAGTATGACCGCAAAACAATACATCAGCACCACTACTTAACACTCTTTCAACTGCTAAAAATCCATCTAAATCTGGCAATAAATATTCATGATTACTATGAGGACTACCATGAACAAAACACATATTTTCCTCTTTCAAAGTATGAGGTAAAGATCCTAAATATTCTCGCGTTTCTGGATTAATTTCTCGATCTGTCCATTCGTGGGCTAATTGACCACGTTTCTCTGCTAATAAAGAAGGATAACTACATTCACAAGAATTTAATCCCTCGACAATATCTTCATCCCAACAACCTAAAACTGTGGGAATATCCAAACTGCGAATTTGCTCGACAACCGCGTTAGGATGAGGACCATAACCAACCAAATCTCCCACACAGAAAATTTTCTCTGCTTTCTGTTTTTCTATATCTATTAATACAGAATTTAAAGCTTCGTAATTGCCATGAATGCAAGACATAACTGCGATTTTCATACTAATTTTTCCTCTTTCATTAATTGATAATTACCTCGGATTTTAACCGTTATAGCATTTCCCAATCTAGTGAGGTACAGTTCTGGAGATCCCCCCTAGCCCCCCTTGAGAAGGGAGGAACTGGAAGTCCCCGTTGATAAGGGGGATTGAGGGGGATCATTCGATGTATCTCACGCTTACTGAAGACTGCTATATTGATTGAATATAAGGAAATATTATTTCTTCTCTTGGTCGATTGGAGGCCAGCGAGGAGACCTCGCCATCCCATCCTAACGGACTCCTCCGCTAACGACCGCTTTTTTTCCCTTGAAAGGGGGAGGCTTTTAACCAGAATTATTTAACTAATAATTATTAATTATTAATTATTAATTATTAATTATTCTGTTTCTTTTACTTGTTGTTGATAAGCTAAAATTGCTGCATCGGGCAAACAACAATCTTGTAAACTTTCTGCTAAAGCTTTTTGATTTAAGTTATGACCAAAAACTTCAATTCCACTAAAGCGTTCCGGTCTACCTTTTAACCATATTGGTAAATTTAATTCTTGGTATTCAGTCTCTTTTCCTAGTACAAAATCAAAGTACAAAGCACGTCCGTCAGCAATATCAAAAATTGCTTTAGCACGAATAATTTGACCATAAGCTCCAGCGGTTAATTCTTCATACCAAAAAACATCTAAACTTGCCGGATCGATGACTTGGCCTTGGGTGGGCGATCGCCAGATTTGACAGTTATTAATATTGCTATCAATAGCAAATCCTTCTACAGTTTGGTCTGCCCATTGATGCCATTCACTATTTTCTGTTCCTGGTGGGATAATAGCAATACGACTGCTAGGAATGGTATCGAGCAGTGATGACATTGCATCTAGTTCTAAATAAAATCCTAATTCGATGAAAGCAACTGTACCATTAGCAAGATATTCTATGAGTTGTGACTCTTGAGCATCAGTAATAATTTTTAGATTGGGAAAGTCCGTAGCAAGGCAAGTGTGGTCAATGGGAACATTGCCAGTACCGGGGCTAAAATAGACAGCAGGACTATCTTTGGGGATTTGTTCCCGAATAAAATTTGTTTTGCCGACTCCCGGTGGACCCGCTACTACAGTAATTATAGGTTTTGACATTTTTATTCCATAACTCAATTTTTCAATGCTGATACAATACGGGAACTTGCCATCCTTGCCCCCGAAAGGTTTCTGGCGACAGGTCCTACTTGCAAAGCCGCTAACCCACCCATAATAAATAGTTCGCAACCATACCAGCGCAAATCTTCATCTAATACTGGCAACCCATTAACTATTTCCAGTGGGTGGGTATTCAAGACTTCTTGTAGTATAGGTTGTTGTGTGACATCAAGCTTTGTGCCTGTTGCTAACCAGATACGATCGCCCTCCCACATCATTCCATCATCACATTTTAGTTGCCAGCGATCGCCAACAAACTCAGCACCCACTACCTGACATTCCTCAAAAATAGATAACTCGTCTTGGTGTTGGTAACGGCGCAACTGAGTCATAACTGCTGGTGTCATGGAACCACCATCTCGTGCTTGTTGAATTAACTGCCATCGTTTTTGCCAGTCAGTTTCGGCGCTAAAACCTTTTAAATATTTTGGGCCTAACCAACCGGGTTCCGCATCAAATAATTTCTCTTTGAGCTGACGTCTGACCATCAAGGTTACGTTTGCACCTCGTTTTAAGGCTCCCACTGCTAAGTGACCGCTAGTTAAGCCCCCACCAATAATCAGAACTTTTTCCCCTTTTAGTCGCAAACCTGGCAAGTCTACTTGGTGGGAGTGACAAAGGCTTTGATTTGGATAGGGGGTAGGAATTTTTTTCGCCCATTCTGGAAGTTGAGGTTTTCCCCCACCATTGGCTATGACTACTTGACGAGCTATGGTTGAGTTGCCATCATCTAGTTCGACTCGAAAGTGAGGGTTTCCTCGGTAGGTTATGGGAGCAATATTTGTCACTGATGCTTTGTATACTTTGTCTTCTAACTGCCAGCGACTAACTACATCTTGGGAAAATTCTTGAAATAGTTTTGTTCCAGGTAAGTCGTAGGGAGGGAATAGTTCGTTTGGGCGATTTTCCGCAAACCGACGCAGGGAATAGGGGTCTGGATCTGGATGGTGAACGGCTGGCGAGCGTAAGTGGGGTATTTCTTGGGCTGCAAACTGTTGTCCCCACTGACTCATCCAAGTGGCACTGGGGTCAAATACTGTGATTTTATGGCGATACTTTTTTCGTTTTTGCAGTAGATGAGTTACCAAGGTTAAGGCGTGGGGTCCTGCACCTACGATGGCAATGTTGGTTTGTATTGGTAAGGACATGGAATTAAATAACAATAATTATAAGAATGATAATCATTATTATTTTAATTATATATATAGCTGTAACGGCTCGCAAACAAGATTATTCCTAGGTCATACTACGCAAACAGGTACACATTCACTACAAATAAGCTGCAAGATTCTTGATGTCTAGATTACAAGCTTTTAAATAGATCTTGTTTCAAATGTATAGACAAATATTTACAGCCAATACTAAGTCTACAAGAGTAGAGGAGTAGTACCAATACTCTGCCCATAACATAATTTTTCAATCCCAAAATATATTTAGGAGTATAGTATTACAGCAATTAGTTTGAGGATTGATTATCTGAAATGACTCAAGACATTTTGAGCTTTTTATACAACTGATTTATCAAATATTTTGCTAGTTTTTTTCGACGCTATAAGGGCATCAATATTATTATTAATTAAAATACTAATTACGATATAGCAAATACCAAGCATAATAAGTACAAATATTAATGGTAAAACCTTTGCAATTCAGGCATCTTGACTGTAAAATTGTACCTGATTCAGATGAAATCTGCTGTAATCTCTATTAGATTAACTTTTTATATAGCTAGATAATGTTGTGATTATTTAGATTTAAAACCTTGAGCCTAAAATTTTGGCAAATTTATGATGGTGTTTTCTATATACTTTACAGAAAAAATAGTTATGTAAATTACCTAGTCAATACAGATTTTAAAAATTAATAATATAAGTAGATAATAAAGTAATTAATACTTAATATATAGATAGTATATTTATTCAATATATATACTAATTAATGAAGTAAAAAAATACTTTCATATATATTATTGACTAGAGAAAGCACCTCAATTAGGGATAAAAGGTAGTATTACTATCGAAAAGGCACTTAATTAGACATTATTTGGCCGATAATTGGGCTAAAAGACTATAATACTTTCTCTGTCAAGGTTATAGGCTATTTGCAGTTAATGTGAGCCTTTTGTGCAGCATGACCTAGTGCCGCTACACGGAAGTCAGAAGTCAGAAGTATTGATTAGTAAGACTTTTAGGATTTTGTAACTGGTCAGTTATTTCCGCCATTCTGCACTAGGAAAAATTATATTTGCGAGCTGGCAAGCAAATCATCTGAGCTTGTTTGCAAATCGTATGACAAAAAATTGAATCCTATCATATAGTTGCAAATACGTCAAATCAGTATATGGATAACTTAGAAAAATTAGATCGTCATCCATAAATCAAAATGAGGCAATCGCCTGTCTAAACAACGAAATAATAAGTATTTCAGGCTTTAAAATCTTTTTAGTTAATAAACTCCGTTTGATTATTCTTCGTTTATCTTATCATTTAAAAGCTGAAACTATTGAAATTCTGTTAGCTATTTCAGGAAACTTTTGCTATTTTTTGTCAGAGATTAATGACAAAGTTGAAAATTTTAAAATCAGAAGTTCAGATTGATAATCAAAACTTTTCAGATGGCGATCGCTGAAATAATTAATGAGGATTAAATTAAATATAGGAAAAAAATTATGGGATTTTAGACCTACTTACTCCTGCTGACTCCTGACTCCTGACTCCTGACTCCTGACTAGTCGCTAGAATTGCCTAACTTTTTGGGTGGCAGATGGTATTATTTACAGATCGAGACGTTTTTTGTCTGTTCACGATAAAATCGCTCAATAATAATATCTGCCCGTTCATCTGAATGCATATTGCTTGGCTTGGAAAAAAATATCCTTTTTGTGGCAACGTTACCTACTCCAGAGAAATAACCAATGCTCTATTGGATAGAGGTTATCAGGTTAGCTTCCTTCACTTTGCGACTGAAGATACTGAGCCTGATAAATGGCCAAAGTTTCAGGAAGTGTCTCTACCTTGTATATATAAGTCTCAGGTTTACACCATACCTAGTCTTAAATCTAGCAAAGTCTTGAGTCAGGCTCTACAGAAACTTAAGCCTGATATTGTCCACGCATCTCTTACCCTATCACCTCTAGATTTTTTGTTACCTGAAATTTGTGAGGAGTTAAATATTCCTTTAGTAGCAACTTTTCATGCCCAGTTTGATAGTAAACCACGGAATATTAAATCTGGAACCCAATTTTTAGCCTATCAACTCTATGCTCCTTTTCTCGCAAATTATGACCGAGTAATTATTTTTTCTGACATACAAAAAGATTTATTTATTAAATTGGGGGTTCCTGAAAAAAAAGTGGCAGTTATTCCTAATGGAGTAGATGCAGATAAGTATTCTCCTGGTGTCTCTGGTTTGAAGAATGAGTTAAATGCCCGCCGTGTGTTTCTATATTTGGGTCGTATTTCCACAGAGAAAAATGTTGAATCTCTGCTCAAAGCCTGGAAACATTCGGATATGGGTAATGATAGTTGTTTAACGATCGTTGGAGATGGGCCATTAGCTGCTTCTCTGGAAATGTTTTATGGGGATGTTAAGGGAGTTAGTTGGTTTGGGTATGTAAGTGATGAGCAACGACGGATAGAAATTTTGCGTGGTGCTGATGTATTTATTTTGCCTTCTTTAGTGGAGGGTTTGTCTTTGGCTTTATTGGAAGCAATGTCTTGTGGTTTAGCTTGTGTAGCTACAGACGCAGGTGCTGATGGTGAGGTTTTGGAGAAAGGAGCAGGTATAATTTTAAATACTCATAATGTTACTAGCCAATTACAAACTTTATTACCTGTGTTTAGAGATCATCCTGAGTTAAGCATTCTTTTGGGGCAAAAAGCTCGGCAAAGGGTTTTGGAACGTTATACTCTGAGTCGCAATATTACTCAATTGGAAATGCTTTATGATGAGGTTTTACGAGAAAGAAATTTGAAATTGAAAAGTCTAATTTAATGATGGGTAATAATGCTATTTTTCTTTAAAGATCAACAAATAAAAGTATTAAGTAGACAAGCAAAAGTGAAATTTTTGAGTAGTGGTAAATTAGGTAGGTCTAATCAGGACTTGCTAATTAAATCCAAAACCATTGACAGATAAAGGTAAGCGCTTTTTTTGTGTAAAAAAAGTACAAGTTTTTTTCTCCCTTAAGCTGAAAATGTGATAATTTTGACCAGGCAAAGGGGAAATTTTTTCAGGGACAATTCTTCCAATGATATTCTCTTTGATTCTCATTTATCCTGGCTGATAATACTGTTTTAGCAAACCCTAATTAAATGTTTTAAATGTTGTTGAAAAAATTGTAGGAGCGAGTTTAAAGAAAGGTTTGAGATAAGCGCAATCTAGTCTATTAAACTCGCCCTACGATCGCTACATTTATTTATGCTCAACTACTAAGTAAGTCGATAGGAGCAATTCTTAAAGATGAAACAAAAAGTCCCTTGCTTTTTGATTTCAGTATTAGTTTCTTTTGTCTTATCATCATCAGGAATTTTAATACCAATCGACTTTTAGTTATTGGTGCTTAACTAAAAAAATCTAATGAAAAGTAGGACGATGCATAATTAAACTCATAAACTCTTGACGAGTTTTCACATCATCAGCAAAAACACCACGCATAGCGCTAGTAGTTGTCCAAGAACCTGGTTTTTCTACTCCACGCATAACCATACACATATGAGTTGCTTCAACAACTACAGCAACACCTAAAGGTTTAAGTAATCCTTGAAGTGCATCAGCTATTTGTGCTGTGAGACGTTCTTGTACCTGTAAACGTCGGGCATACATTTCACAAATTCGAGCAATTTTTGATAGTCCAATTACTTTTCCATTAGGAATATATGCTACATGAGCGCGGCCAATAATAGGCAAAATATGATGCTCACAAGAGCTAAAAAGATCGATATCTCGAACTAAAACCATTTCAGAGGCATCTTCATTAAAAACAGCTCCATTCAGTAATTCATCTAGAGATTGATGATAACCTGAAGTGAGATATTTTAGTGCTTTTACCACTCGTTTAGGAGTATCCAATAATCCTTCTCTATCTGGATTTTCTCCTAATCCTATTAATAAGGTTCTAACCGCTTGAATCATTTCAGCTTCTGTAACAGGAGGCTGAGATTTTCTTTTCAAGTCATCGGTAGAAACAAAATCTGGAACTGTTGGTAAAGTCATAATTGAAAGGCTTTAAGCTTAATATTTTGTTGAACAGTTTAGCAGACATTTTCCCACATAAATTTCAGATTAATTATGGGGATTATTGTCTGCAATTTATCTGAGAATAGCTATTCTTAATTTATCACATAGTCAGACAATTTGTTAAGCCTTGTTGAATCATTAATGGATTCAAATTTCGGCCAATCAATACTAACTGATTTGTCGGAGTAGTTGACCATTCCTCTACTTGCAGATCATAGCGTTTGCCACTCAATTGAAATATATGTTTTAATTCACTTTCTTGGAACCAAAGAATTCCTTTAGCTCTAAATATATTCTTTGGTAATTCCTCTAAAAAATTCTCTTGAAATTTGACTGCAGAAAAAGGTCTTTTACTTTGGAATGAAATAGATGTAAAGCCATCATTTATGAGATGATTTTTAGGTTTGTTTTGTAGTTCATACTGATGATTCTTGTCTTCTATCAAATAAGGCTCAAGGTTAGATAGATTTACATCTAGAATTAAGTATAATGGTATCTTGCCATACTCACTTCTCAAAACCCTAGCTCCATTATTGATAGTTTTAATATAAGACTCTAAATAATCTACTCTATCTTGGGAAACTAAATCTGTTTTATTTAATAAAATAATATCTCCATAAGCAATCTGTTTTAAAGCTGCTTCGCTATCAAAATGGTCTGGTGTAAAATTTTCAGAATCCACTAAAGTTAGTACAGAATCTAAGTAAGTTAAATCTTTCAAATCTGTACTCAAAAAAGTTAACATAATTGGCAAAGGCTCTGCTAAACCAGTGGTTTCTATAATTAAATAATCAATTTTTTTATCACTTTCTAAAATTTGGTAAACTGCATCTACTAATCCATCATTTACAGTACAACAAATACAACCATTGCTAAGTTCTAGCATATTGTCATTAATATCTATTAATAACTGGCTATCTATATTAATATCCCCAAATTCATTAACTAATATTGCAACTTTTAAATTTTGCTTGTTATACAAAATCTGATTGATCAGAGTTGTTTTTCCACTGCCTAGAAATCCAGTTACTATTGTTACAGGCATCCCTCTTTTAGGGATATCTAATTGTAGTGAATTATTCATTATTGTTAAATTAATTGACTAAGAGAGCTACTCTTAAATCTTATTTATTTTGAAGAATACAATCGAGTCAGGTCGTTTTTTCACTAACAAGAGAATCAGTCATAATGCTAGTCGATTTTCCTAATTAAGATGAGTTACTGACTAGCTAGGAAGTTGCTATTTCTAGTTAATTTAAGAGATTCTGTGGGCTGAATTATTTTTTATATGGCCATTTGACTTGTAATATTATTATTATAATCAAAATATTACACCTACGTCAATGGAGATTTAGGAAAATCTTTATTCAAGAGTAATAAATGCCTTACCTAAGAACAAAAACTATTGTAGGGACGTTCGATTGAACGTCCCTACTTAGGTGTACCTGAGTTAAAACTAAATATTAAGACTCGTCGCTTTATAAGCTAAAAAATCTTCAACAATTAATAATTAATAATTAATAATTATTAATTACCTCTTCTTATAAAGAAAAGGATTGACTCAAAGTATTTTTTTGGTCTTTTATCCCTGAATAGAGAGCCTTTATACCTTAATTTTTCGGTAAGCATTCAGCCGTCAGCTATCAGCTATGAGTTATTAACTTCAGGACTTACCGAATAATTATTAATTATTAATTATTAATTAAATAATTCAGGTTTAAAGC